>JAEPNS010000176.1:0-1979 GCA_017643325.1 Alphaproteobacteria bacterium
GCGGACTTTCGACGTCACTTCCATTTGTTCGCGTGCCTCGACCGGCGTCAGTTCGTGATTCGGGCGGATGCCTGCCTCTTCGGCGCGGCGCATGAGCTCGACGATCTGGGGATGCAGCGCCATGGGGACTCCGGGCGGAAGTTGCGCGAGAGGCGCGGAAGGGGGGATGATATCGCAGATCGGTTCAACCAGAAGGATCGCACGATGTCACAGGCCGCCGAAACATTTCTTGGGGACGACGTCGAAGCCCTCAAACGCGAGATGGTGGACGGCTATCGCATGCTCGGCCACGCCGGTCTCGGGCTCGGGCTGCTGGCGCACCTGACCGCACGCATCCCGGGCAGCGACAGCTTCTGGACCTACCAGCTCGGCAAAAGCGTCGAGGAGGTCGAGATCGACGACTTGCGCGAGGTGGATTTCCACCTCGACCCTGTCGGCGAGCCCGGAAACGTCAACCCGACGCTGCGCATTCACGGGATCGTCTACGCCGCGCGGCCGGATGTGATGTGCATCGCCCATCACCATGGTGACAACGCTGTCGCGCTCGGCGCGATTGGAAAGAACCTCGAGACCTTCGATCGCAACGCCGCACGGTTCCACGACGACATCGACATCATCGAGGACTACGACAACGCCCACAGGATCGCGGAGCAGGGCGACGCGATCCTCGGCAAGCTCCAGGGCAAGCGCGCGCTGATCCTGCAGTACCACGGTGTACTTGTCGCCGGCCGGTCCGTGCGTGATGCGGTGATTTCCACCATCGAGCTCGAGCGCTCGATGGGTGTCCAGCTCAAGGCGATGGCCGCGGGCGAGCTCCAGACCATGCGTGAGGAGGAGATCGAGGACGCCAAGGGTTTCCTCACGTCCGACCTCTTCATCGACGGCACCTGGAACTGGCGCCTGCGCGCCATGGAGCGCGCCGGCGTCCGCTAGCAGGCGTCAGGCCGCCTTCGCGGCCTTCGACGAGCGCACCTTCGCCTTCACGTCATCGCGGCAGAAGGCGTGCAGGAAGCAGGTTCGCTCCCCGACGCCGAGAATCTGCTGCGCGTCGTCGTCACCGAGATCGTCGGTTTCGAGGAACACGTGCGTTTCCACGGGTTCGGCCGTCCCGGCCTGGCCCGTGCCACCCGACGCCCCGCCGAGCGAGAAGTGCGTGTCCTGGATGATCCGGTAGCTGGTGAGCGGCAGCTTGCCCATGTGCGAGAAGCGGCCCATCTGGGTCATGAAGCACAGGCCGATCCCCGCGGAGATCAGCGAGGCCGCATCAGGTGCGCGACCATCCTCGGCCGAGAGAAAACGCCAGGTCGGGGCAACCGGGCTGTATTGCTCCTTGAAGATTTCCTTCACGCCGTCCGGTCGCAACACACAACGCGTGTGCATGTGCAGGAGCTGCTTGTCCTCGCCCAGCTGCGGCTGGTCGAGTTCAAGTTTCGCATGGGCCTCGCGCGCGCTGTCCTCGTCGACAAGCATCTCGATCAGCCCGTCGACCGCCGGGCTGTCTTCAAGGCGCTCCAGTTTCGGAAAGTTGTCGCCGGGGTCGTCAAACGGCTCTGCGTCCAGCGGCGTCACCTGTTCCGGCGTCAGAACCCTGCCGTTGTGAACCAGCGTGAACAGGCTGGGGTGACTGCCCCGCGCCAGGCCGTTCAGCGGCGAGGCGGCGACTGCTTCGTAGAGCAGCGTGGAGAGGATCGCGTCGTCGCAGTCGGCATCGCAGTGCACCGTCAGCTCGGGTGGCAGCGCACCGCTCATCATGGTGCCTTTCCGGAAGTCGCCCTCGCGGTAGTAATAGTTCTCCAGCACCAGTTCGATGTTGCCGAGGTTGATGTCGCGCTGGTCTGCGAGCGCCGTGATCTCGTTCATGTAGGACGAAATCATGCCCGCGCTCAGATAGGTCAGCGGGTTCGGTGCCTGGTTGAAGCCGCCCAGATGTTCGCCCTCGTCACATACGAAGCGCCAGGCGGTTTCGGTCGCGGCCGACA
>JAEPNS010000176.1:1989-6973 GCA_017643325.1 Alphaproteobacteria bacterium
CTCGGTCGCATTGGAGGCGATGTAGTAGAGGGGCGTGCCCATTTCCTCGATGGGGGATTTCGACATGTCGCGAGCTCACTTCCGGTCAAGAATGGTGGGCGGTGACGGGATCGAACCGCCGACCCTCTCGGTGTAAACGAGATGCTCTGCCAGCTGAGCTAACCGCCCTTGTCCAGCGGTTGTATCGCAATTGGCCCGCGCAAACAAAACGGGCCGGCCCCCGGAGGAGCCGGCCCGCGAAAACGGGACGGGGCGGTTTAGTTGACCGCGTCCTTCAGGGCCTTGCCGGCCTTAAACTTCGGCTGCTTCGAAGCCGGAATCTGGATCGTCGCGCCGGTCTGCGGGTTGCGGCCGGTCGTCGCCTTGCGCTGGGCCACCGAGAAGGTGCCGAAGCCGACGAGGCGGACTTCGTTGCCGCCCTGCAGCGCGCCGGTGATGTTGTCCAGAACGCTGTCGACAGCCTTGCTGGCATCTGCCTTCGACAGATCGGCAGAATCGGCAACAGCGGCGATGAGATCATTCTTGTTCACGGTTGACCCCCTTGTGGGTTGGTTCACAGGATTTGTGATGTCTGGAGCGTGAAAGCCCGAATCCAAACAGTGCGGGGAGTCTAGGTGCGCGGATTCCGGGCCGTCAATCGAAACGGCCCGGAAATCCGGGGTTTTTGGGGCTTATGGCGCAACGAATCGGGGTTGCGCCGGCGTCAAGCCTAATGTCGGACGACGCCGGTCGCTTCCGAATCGTCTTCAGAGCCGGAAACACCCGCCGAGTCGTGTGCCGATTCGTCCCATTCGATGGGCACGAGAGGCTGGGTCAGCGCGTGCTGGAGGACCTCGTCGACGGAGGACACCGCAATGATCTCGAGGTCCTTCTTCACGTTGTCCGGAATATCCGCGAGATCCTTCTCGTTGTCCTTCGGAATGATCACGGTCTTCACACCGCCGCGCAGACCCGCAAGGAGTTTCTCCTTGAGACCACCGATCGGCAGCACCCGGCCACGCAGGGTGATCTCGCCCGTCATCGCAACATCCTTGCGGATGGGATTCTGGGTGAGGACGGAGACCATCGACGTGATCATGGCCACACCGGCGGACGGACCGTCCTTCGGCACAGCGCCTTCCGGCACGTGGACATGGATGTCGCGCTTCTCGAAGAGTGGCGGCTCGATGCCGAACTGGACGGCGCGTGCACGCACATATGCGTTCGCGGCCTGCACCGACTCCTGCATGACGTCGCCGAGCTTGCCCGTGATCGACATCTTGCCCTTGCCGGGGACCATGATCGCCTCGACGGTCAGAAGTTCGCCGCCGACCTCGGTCCAGGCCAGGCCCGTCACGACACCGACGAGATCGTCTTCCTCGGTCTCGCCGAAGCGGAACTTGCGCACGCCGGCGTACTTGTCGAGGTTCTTCACCGTGACCTTGACGCTCTCGACGTCCTTGTCGACCGCGATTTCCTTCACCGCCTTGCGCGCAAGGTTGGCGATCTCCCGCTCCAGGCTACGCACGCCGGCCTCCCGGGTGTAGTAGCGGATCAGGTCGCGCAGGCCCGTGTCCGAAATCGACCATTCGTCTTTCTTCAGGCCGTTTTCCTCGACCTGCTTGGGGATGAGATGGCGTTTGGCGATCTCGACTTTCTCGTCCTCGGTATAGCCCGGGATCCGGATGATCTCCATGCGGTCCATCAGCGGCTGCGGCATGCGCATGCTGTTGGCCGTGCAGACAAACATCACGTCCGAGAGGTCGTAATCCACTTCGAGATAGTGGTCCTGGAAGGTGTGGTTCTGTTCCGGGTCGAGCACCTCGAGCAGTGCCGACGACGGGTCGCCGCGCCAGTCGGCGCCGAGCTTGTCGATCTCGTCGAGAAGGAAAAGCGGGTTCGACGTCCCGGCCTTCTTCATGCCCTGGATCACCTTGCCGGGCATGGAGCCGATGTAGGTCCGCCGATGTCCGCGCACCTCGGCCTCGTCACGTACGCCGCCAAGCGACATCCGGACGAACTTGCGCCCGGTCGCGCGCGCAACCGACTTGCCGAGCGAGGTCTTGCCGACACCCGGAGGGCCCACAAGACACAGAATCGGGCCCTTCAGCTTGCTCATGCGCTGCTGCACGGCGAGATATTCGAGGATGCGCTCCTTGACCTTGTCGAGGCCGTAATGGTCCTCGTTGAGGACCGCCTCCGCCGCCGTGATGTCCTTTTTCACACGCGAACGCTTCTTCCACGGGATCGACAGAATCCAGTCGAGATAGTTGCGCACAACGGTCGCCTCGGCGGACATCGGGCTCATGTTGCGAAGCTTCTTGAGCTCCTGCCCGGCCTTTTCGCGCGCCTCTTTCGTCAGCTTGGTCTTGGCGATCTTTTCCTCGAGCTCCTGGAGCTCGTCGCGACCATCCTCGGTCTCGCCGAGTTCCTTCTGGATCGCCTTCAGCTGTTCGTTGAGATAGTACTCGCGCTGGGTCTTCTCCATCTGCCGTTTCACGCGCGAGCGAATCCGCTTTTCGACCTGGAGAACACCGATCTCGCCTTCCATGAAGCTGTAGATCTTTTCCAGCCGCTTCTGGACCGTTTCGGCCTCGAGCAGCTCCTGCTTCTCGGGAATCTTGAGAGACAGGTGCGACGCGACGGTGTCCGCAAGCTTGCTGGGCTCCTCGATCTGGTTGATCGACACCAGCACCTCCGGCGGGATCTTACGGTTGAGCTTGATGTACTGCTCGAACTGGGTCACCACCGAGCGCGCGAGCGCCTCGGATTCCTTCTCGTCCTCCTCTTCCTCGGGGAGGATTTCCGCGAAGGCCTGGAAGAATTCGTCATTGTCAGTGAAGTCGACGATGGACGCGCGCTCGCCGCCCTCCACCAGGACCTTGACGGTGCCGTCGGGAAGCTTCAGCAGTTGCAGGATCGTACCGATGGTCCCGACGGTGAAAAGGTCTTCCGGCGACGGGTCGTCCTGCCCCGCGTCCTTCTGGGTCAACAGCAGGATCTGCTTGTCCTCCTGCATCACGTCCTCAAGCGCACGCACGGATTTTTCGCGGCCGACGAACAGGGGCACGATCATGTGCGGGAACACCACGATGTCGCGCAGCGGCAGGACAGGGAAAAGGGCGCCTTTGGTCAAATCAGTCATAGCAGGTCCGGATCGCGTAGCGGGGCGTCTAGGATAACCGCAAATCCTTGAAAGCAGGTTTACGGCCCAGAGACAGGAAACGTGGCACGCACGAGTCGCGCCACGTCCTAATAATTGGGTTTTTGCAGTGCGGTAATCAAGACCGCCGAAAACGGCGGAAACACAAGACCTTGTAGCCTATCAGGCGCTCGTCTCTAGATCTTCGTGCTTGTCCGCGTAGATGTGGAGCGGTGCCGCGTTGCCCTCGACAACCTCGCCGTTGATCACGACTTCCTCCACGCCGTCCATGCCCGGCAGATCGAACATGGTGTCGAGAAGAATGTTCTCCATGATCGAACGAAGGCCGCGCGCGCCCGTCTTGCGGGCGATGGCCTTGTTGGCGATCGCCTTCAGCGAATCTTCCGCGAAGGACAGCTCGACGCCCTCCATCTCGAACAGGCGCTGGTACTGCTTCACAAGCGCGTTTTTCGGCTGGGTCAGAATCTGCACCAGCGCGTCCTCGTCGAGATCTCCCAGCGTCGCTATGACCGGCAGACGGCCGACGAACTCGGGAATGAGACCGAATTTGAGGAGGTCTTCCGGTTCCACTTCGCTGAGGATTTCGCCGGTCTGGCGGTCATCCGGACTTTGCACGTCGGCACCGAAGCCGATCGCCGTATCCTTGCCGCGCGAGGAGATGATTTTCTCCAGGCCCGCAAACGCGCCGCCAACGATGAACAGGATGTTGGTCGTGTCGACCTGCAGGAACTCCTGCTGCGGATGCTTGCGCCCGCCCTGTGGCGGCACCGAGGCGACGGTGCCCTCCATGATTTTCAGCAAGGCCTGCTGGACACCCTCGCCCGATACGTCACGCGTAATCGACGGGTTGTCGGACTTGCGGCTGATCTTGTCGACCTCGTCGATATAGACGATGCCGCGCTGCGCACGCTCGACATTGTAGTCGGCCGACTGCAGCAGCTTCAGGATGATGTTCTCGACATCCTCGCCAACGTAACCGGCTTCGGTCAGCGTGGTCGCGTCCGCCATGGTGAACGGCACATCGAGGATGCGCGCCAGCGTCTGGGCCAGCAGTGTCTTGCCGCAGCCCGTCGGGCCGATCAGCAGAATGTTCGATTTCGCGATCTCGACTTCGTTGCCTTTCGGCGCCGTGCTCAACCGCTTGTAGTGGTTGTGCACCGCAACGGACAAAACCCGTTTGGCCTGGTCCTGCCCGATCACGTAGTCGTCGAGGACCTCGCAGATCTCTTTCGGGGTGGGCACGCCGTCGCGTGACTTGACGAGGGTCGACTTGTGCTCCTCACGGATGATGTCCATGCAGAGCTCAACGCACTCGTCGCAAATGAACACCGTCGGACCCGCAATCAGCTTGCGAACCTCGTGCTGGCTCTTGCCGCAGAAAGAGCAGTAGAGGGTGTTCTTGGAATCGCCGTTCCCGGACTTGCTCATGTACCTTGTGTCCCGTGCTGGGGCGTGACGTCTATCAGATTGCCCCGGGCAGGGCGAATCGCTAACAGACCCGATTGAACAATAGCTAACAGCAAGCGATCAATATTTAGTTAAACCCCCGCCCCAACCACGATACCGGAACCGGGCGCTAACCCTTACTCACTGCTGGTTTCCGCATCCGTTTCCGGACGCTTTGACACGACCTCATCAATGAGGCCGAAGTCCTTGGCCTCGTCCGCAGTGTAGAATCGGTCGCGCTCCAGCGCGTCGGCGATCGCTTCGACGGGCTGTCCCGTATGCTCGGAATATATCTCGTTGAGCCGCGCGCGGATCTTCAGGATCTCCTGAGCGTGAATCTCGATATCCGTCGCCTGGCCCTGGAAGCCACCCGACGGCTGATGGACCATGATCCGG
>JAEPNS010000177.1 GCA_017643325.1 Alphaproteobacteria bacterium
GGCCACACGCTCGTCATCGACGGCAAGACCTACAAGCTGAGCCTCCTGCCGTCCGGCGTGGTCCGCAGCGGAAAGGTGAGCGTCATCGGGAATGGCGTCGTGGTCGACCCCTGGGCGCTGCTCGGGGAAATCGACGCGATTGCCGAAATGGGCGTGGAGATCACCCCCGACAACCTCAAGCTTGCGGACAACGCCAGCCTGATCCTTCCGCTGCACCCGTATCTCGATGGCGCGCTCGAGCAGGCGCGCGGCGCGGACAAGATCGGCACGACCGGGCGCGGCATCGGCCCGGCCTACGAGGACAAGGTGGCGCGCCGCGCGATCCGGGTCTGCGACCTGGCCGACCGCGAGACACTTGGCCAGCGTGTCGACCACCTTCTCTTCCATCACAACGCGCTGCTGCGGGGCCTGGGTGCGGATGAGATCGACAAGCGCGAATTGATGGACAAGCTGGGCGAGATTTCCGAACGGCTGCTGTCATATGCCGCGCCGGTGTGGAGCTGGCTCGACGATGCGCGCCGCGACGGAAAGCGGATTCTCTTCGAGGGCGCCCAGGGCGCCATGCTCGATGTTGATCACGGGACGTATCCGTTCGTCACCTCGTCCAACACCGTGGCGGGGCAGGCGGCGGCCGGATCCGGCGTCGCCCCCGGCGCGATCGGTTATGTGCTCGGGATCACCAAGGCCTACACGACGCGTGTCGGCAGCGGGCCGTTTCCCACCGAACAGGACAACGAGGTCGGCGCGCGGCTGGGAGAGCGTGGACGTGAATTCGGCACCGTGACCGGCCGCCAGCGGCGTTGCGGCTGGTTCGATGCGGTCATGGTGCGCCAGGCGATCCGTGTGGGCGGCATCGACGGGATTGCGCTGACCAAGCTGGACATCCTCGACGGCTTCGAGGAGATCAAGGTCTGCACGGGGTATCGGCTGCGCGGCGAGGAGATCTCGGTGTTTCCTGCCGGCATTCGGGACCAGGCCGAGGTCGAGCCGGTGTACGAGAGCCTGGACGGCTGGCAGGACAGCACGGCAGGGGCGAGAAGCTGGGCGGAGTTGCCCGCCACGGCGGTGAAGTATGTGCGCCGCGTCGAGGAACTGATCGGCGCGCCGGTCGCCCTGCTCTCCACGAGCCCGGAGCGGCTCGACACGATACTCGTTCGCGACCCCTTCGCAGACTAAAAAAACAGCGCGAACCGGGGAACCTCGACGTCGCCTGGCCGTTCTACGTGCTGGCGAGGTGTAGCCGCAGGTGCGGATACCGGGGGTTTCCATGGCCAACCGCAGCTCACGAATCCAGATTTCCCTTTCCGAGGAAGAAACCGGCCTGATCGACGACTGGCGGTTCCAGAACCGCATTCCGAGCCGAGCGGCAGCCATCCGCGAGCTCATCGGGCGGTCCATCGACAGCGCGCCGTTGCGCCAGGACGCCAACGTGAGTTCGCGCGACATCGGGGTGCGCAACAGCGCCCTGCAGCGCGAGGGACGCCCGACCTTCTCGGTGTGCGACGCGCGCGCGCCCGACACGCCGCTCATCTATGTCTCCCAGGCGTTCTGCGACATGTGCGAGTACCGAGCGGATGAAATGCTTGGCCGCAACTGCCGCTTCCTGCAGGGACCGATGACCCGAAAATCGGCCAAGGAGGAGCTGCGCGCCGGGATCGAGAATGCCGCGCCCGTCGAGGTCGAGCTCGTCAACTACCGGAAATCCGGGGTTCCCTACCTCGTGTCCGTGCGTGTCGAGCCCGTGTTCATGCCCGAAGACGACCGTCCCATGCTCTTCGTGGGTACGCAGAGATACCGCGGCGAAGCCTAGCATTGGCGCCTTCGGCACCGTCCTGCCGTTAACCATCCGTTACCCCCTTGCGCTCTACTCTCGCGGGATGCGGCGTGTTGCGACGCCACGAAACCGGGCAGTTGAGCATGAGCGAGGCGACCTTACACAGTGAGCTCGAAGGCGACGGAGCGGCGCAGGCCGGCCCGCCCGAAAGCGTGCCTGCCGAGGAGATCGTCCTCGCCGGCCGCTACAAGATCCAGCCCGGCGTCGTCCTCCCGCACCTGAACACACCCTCGGCGCGCGCCTACGTCACTCTCGATACGGAGAATCCGAAGGCCGCTCTCTATGCGCTGGTTCTCGACCGGAACGTGCCGGCGCGCCACCACGCGATCATCAACTCCAAGCGCGTTGACCATGAAGCCATGCTGAAGCCCGTTCGCTGGGGACGCATCGACTGGACACCGACCGGGCAGGAGGAAATCGCCATCGTCCTGCCCCAACCGCCGGGCCAGCCGCTCATGCAGGGCCTGGAGGACACCGTACAGCCCTGGTTCGTGCGTGACATCAAGCGCGATCTCGTCGGGCCGGTCGTCGAGCTGCTGCGGCGAATACACGACGTCAACCTGACCCATCGCAACCTGCGGCCGACCAACCTGTTCCGAAACCCGGAAGACGGCTCGGTCGTGCCGGGCCAGATCTACAGTTCGCCGGCAGGATACGACCAGCCGCACCTCTTCGAGCCGATCGAGCGGGCGCAATGCCATGCCCTGGCGCGCGGAACGGGTGATGCCGCCGACGACATGTACGCGCTGGGCGTAACAATCCTGATCCTGGCGCTCGGGCATAACCCGGTCGCCGGACTCGACCCTGAAGAAGTGCTGCGGCGGCGAATCCAGCTCGGCAGCTATAGCGCCCTGCTCGGAGACAACAAGCTGCACACCGACCTTGCGCCGGTCGTGCGCTCGCTTCTGCGTGACGATGCGCATGAACGCTGGGGAGTCTCCGACCTCTCCAACTGGGCACAGACCGGTCGGGTAAACCCCTCGCAGCCAAGTCCTGTCGTGCGCGCCGACCGCCCGTTCGAATTCGACGGCGAGGAGGCACTGACAGCACGCGAACTGGCCCACCTGCTGTCGCGGAACTGGAGCGAGGCGTCGAAGGTCGTGACGACCAGCAATATCGAACACTGGGTCGACCGCAGCCTGAAGGATCGTGACCTCACCAAGGAAATCGGCGAGTGTTCGCAACTCGAGCGTCACGGGCCGAAACGAATGACGCCCGACCTGCTGCTGTCGCGCGTGCTGACGAAGCTGGACCCGGCGGGCCCGATCCGGTTCCGTTCCGTCGTTGCGATGCCGGACGGCCTCGCGACCGCAAACATACCGGCGCTCTGGGACAAGGGCATGGCCCGTGACCTCACCGACCTTATCGCGGGCAAGATTACGAGCTTCTGGCACGAAGCCCAGGCGCGTCCCAAGCCGTGGATGATTTCCGCGACCGAGGTCGCGGAAAAGATGTCGGTCTTCCTGTCACGGACAGGCGTGGGTTTCTCGATCGAGCGGAGCGCCTATGAACTGAACCCCGCCCTGCCTTGCCTGAGCCCGTTGCTCCGGAGCAGTGCGCCACTCCAGGATCGCGAGCTAATCGAGACGATGGAACGCCACGCAGGGGACGGGAACTTCCTGTTCGACAGGCATATCGCGGCGTTTCTCGGGGCGCGGATCGCCGGCAGCGTCGACCGGGAACTGACGGAGATAGGAAACGCTGACGAGGAATCCGCGCGCCGCATCGCACAGTTGCGCCTTCTTGCCTATGTCCAGTCCAAGAACAGCTCGACGTCGGCCAAGAAGCTCTACGCGATGTTCCTTGAACATCTCGAGCCGGTGCTGAACGAGTACCGCAACGTCCCCATGCGCGAGAAACTTCGCCGCGCCGCGCGCAAGGCGGCATCGCGCGGGAACCTCAACGATCTCGTGCGGATCGTCGACAACCGGAAGAACCGGGCCTGGGACCAGCGCGGCTTCGAGTACGCGCGTCGGCGCCACGCCCAGCTCGAACGGAGCATCCATCGGCTGACAAACGATGCCACGATGCTGCACCGGCAGTCGCAGCGGTTGGGCCACCGGATCTCTGCCAGCATTGCCAGCATGGTGGCCGTGGCGACCGCCGCGGTCCTTGTTTTGATGTATACGGGCTAGGCCGATGGCGAAGAAAAAAAACGCCAAGGTCGATGCGAAGGCAAATTCGGGCGGCGCCGCGCGGCGCGGCGGAGCGGGCAACACCTACCTGATCACCGTTGTGAGCTTTGTTGTTGTCCTTCTGGCGATTTTCGCGGCACCGGCGCTCCTGGTGTTCGCGGTCGGAATGGTGCCGTCGCTGGTCGCCTGGATGATCGACCGAACGCCGGGGCACAACGTCACCGTCACGGTCGCGGCCATGAATTTCACGGGCGTGGCGCCCTTCGTCGCGGAACTTCTCATCGCCGGGGCCACGATGGTGCGCGCCACGGCAATGGTCACGGATGTCTTCGTGCTGGCACTTATGTACGGCGCGGCGGCGGCCGGCTGGGTTCTTCTCACGGCGATGCCGAAGGTCGCGTCGGTCTACATCAGCGTCCGCAATGAAGCGCGGGTCCAGGTCATGCAGCGCGAACGCAAGCGGATTGTCGAGGAATGGGGCCCGGACGTCAGGGATGCGCCGGCAGCACGCAAGCCTGCCGGACCGAAGCGCTCGAAGGAACGCCTGGAACCCGTTTGAGCCGGCAATGAACCGGGACTCCGCCGGTTTCGCCTAAGCGACTTCCGCGGCGGCGACCTGTTGCTCGATCGCGAGGTTCTTCATCGCCTTCTGGAGCTTTTCGAACGCCCGCACCTCGATCTGGCGCACCCGCTCGCGGCTGATGTCGTATTCCTGCGACAGGTCTTCCAGCGTGACCGGGTCCTCGCGCAGGCGGCGCTCGGTGAGAATGTGGCGCTCGCGCTCGTTGAGGGCGTCCATCGCCTGGTTGAGCAGTTCGCGGCGCTTCTCCAGTTCGTCCTGCTCGACCAGCTCGATTTCCTGGCTGTCCGACTCGTCCACAAGCCAGTCCATCCACTCGCTGTCGCTCTCGCCGTCTTTCCGCAGCGGTGCGTTCAGTGAGCCGTCGGGCCCGGCGAGGCGGCGGTTCATCTGCACGACGTCGTTTTCCGAGACCTTCAGTTCACGGGCGATATACTCCACCTGCTCCGGCGGCAGGTCACCTTCGTCCAGCGCCTTGAGCTGGCCTTTCATGCGCCGCAGGTTGAAGAACAGCTTCTTCTGCGCCGCGGTGGTGCCCATCTTCACGAGGCTCCACGAGTGCAGGATATATTCCTGGATCGACGCGCGGATCCACCACATCGCATAGGTGGCGAGGCGGAAGCCCTTGTCGGCGTCGAACTTCTTCACTGCCTGCATCAGGCCGACATTGCCCTCCGAGATCAGTTCCGCGACCGGCAAGCCGTAGCCGCGGTAGCCCATCGCGATTTTCGCGACCAGGCGCAGGTGGCTGGTGACCAGCTTGTGGGCGGCCTCGGTGTCCTCATGCTCTTCCCAGCGCTTGGCGAGCATGAACTCCTCCTCCGGCTCCAGCATCGGAAATTTCCGGATTTCCTGCAGGTAGCGCGACAGGTTGCCTTCAGGCGTGAGCGAGGGAAGTTGTGGTGTCGCCATGGTCGATTGTCTCCCGCCGGCCGCGGATGCGCCGGTTCAATCCCGAGAACGTGGATTTGTCATGATAGGTTTCAAATATGGCGTCTTTCTGAAGAACTTCAATACTTTAGATGGATTCTAAGAAAGAGACCAGATTTTCCATGTCGGATGGAAAATTCGTTGAGAAATCAATGTTTTGGCCCGTCACAGGGTGTGAGAATCCCAGTCGATAGGCATGCAGCGCCTGGCGGGGAAAACCGGTCAGGGGGGGGGAATCGAGCGATCCGAGCGCCTTTGCCGCGCTGCGCCGGTGTCCGGCGCGCCCGTACACGGGGTCTCCCACCAGCGGATATCCGGCGTGGGTCAGGTGGACCCGGATCTGGTGGGTGCGTCCGGTCTCGAGCCGGCATTCGACCTGCGCGGCCAGGCCGTGGCCGTAGGTTGCCACGGTCCGGTAGCGGGTCCGTGCCGGTTTGCCGTTGCGCGAGACGACGGCCATCTTCTTGCGGTTCTTCGGGTGTCGGCCGATGTCGCCCTCGATCGTGCCGGCGGGCGGCTGCGGCCGGCCCCAGACGACCGCCCGGTAGGCGCGCTCGACCGTGCGCGCGGCGAACTGTTCGACCAGCCCGGCGTGCGCGGCGGCGGTTTTCGCGGCAACCATCACGCCGCTGGTGTCCTTGTCGAGCCGGTGAACGATGCCCGGCCGCTTGACCCCGCCGATGCCCGTGAAGTCGGCGCCGCAGTGGGCGATCAGCGCGTTCACCAGCGTGCGGTCGGGATTCCCCGGCGCCGGATGGACGACGAGGCCCGGCGGCTTGTCGAGCACGATCAGGTGTTCGTCCTCGAACAGGATGTCGAGGTCCATCGCTTGCGCGATGGGCTCGGGGTCGTCCGCCGCGGGGATCGTCACCGTCAGGGTGTCCCCGGCGGCGACCTTCGCGGACGGCTGGCGTGCCGGTGCAGCATTCCGTGTGACGTGGCCGTCCTCGATCAGCGCCTTCAGCCGGGAGCGCGAAAGCCCTTCGCCCGATGTGCCAAGCGCATCGGCGAGCACCCGGTCGAGCCGCTGGCCGGCCTGGTCGGGCGTGACCTCGACCGCGCGCGTGGCGGGCCCGCCCGGCGGATTGCCTTTCCCCGCCAAGACCCTAGACTGCCGGTCGTTTTCGGAGGGGGAACATGAGCGTCAACGCGTTGCGGAACATTGTCATCGTGCTCGGGGTGCTGATCGTGATCGCCCTGGCGGCGGTGGTCTGGGGCATTGTCGACGCCTCGCGCCGCGCGGGCAATGGGGAGAACGCGGCGCCGCGCGAGGCCGCCGCGCCCGGGACCCCGCGCACCGTCGATCTCGGCCTGCCCGCCGCATGCGAGATCCTGTCCGCCGAGCCGGACGGCCCCCGTCTCGTTGTCACGACCGGCGGCGCGCCGGATGTGCGTGCCGTCTGCGCGCGGGTGTTCGTGATCAACACCAACTCCGGCACGGTCCGGATGACCGTCCAGCCGTGAGCAGCGCCTCGGC
>JAEPNS010000178.1 GCA_017643325.1 Alphaproteobacteria bacterium
ACCGCAAGCGTTCCGTCGTCGCGTGATTCGAAGCGAAGCGAATGCTGGCCGATGGGCCTGCCGTCGAGCGCCACATCGAACGTAAGGGCGCCGTCGGCACTTCCGGAATTCGCGAGAGACGGTGTCGCTGCGGCGAGAAATATTGCCGCCGCCACAATTCCGAAGGTGGACCTGATACCGGACATGGACATTCGGCTCCCCGTCGCCTGAATTTCGCGCCAAACGGCGCTCTCAAGGCTTTTCTACGGTGCGATGGAAGCAGTGGATCACCGCGTCAGGCGGGTTTGCCGGTCCAGCGGGGAGACAGGTCGTGGTCGATCGCGAACAGGTCGAGGACGCGACCCACCGTGTGGTCGATCATGTCCGCGATGGTGTCCGGCCTCGGGTAGAAGGCTGGCATTGGCGGCATGACAATGGCGCCGATTTCCGATGCCTCGGTGAGGGTGCGAAGATGGCCGGTGTGCAGCGGGCTCTCGCGCACCATCAGGACAAGCCGGCGGCGCTCCTTGAGCGTGACATCAGCCGCACGGGTCAGCAGGGTCTGTGTGGCGCCCGAGGCGATCTCGGCCGCGGACTTTACGGCGCAGGGCGCCACGACCATTCCGAGCGTAAGCATCGATCCGGACGAGATCGCCGCGCCGACATCGTTCTCCGGATAGACGTGGTCCGCGAGCGCGTAGAGATCGTCACGCGACAGGTCGGTCTCGTAGTTGAGCGTCATGAGCCCGGGCCGCGTGACGACCAGGTGCGTCTCCACCTCGCTTTCGCGCAGCACTTCGAGGAGGCGCACGCCGTAGGCGATTCCGGTGGCGCCGGAAATGCCGACGATAAGGCGTCTCGGTTCGCCGGATGGGTAATAGAGTGGCTCGTTCATCGCCGCGCGGTTCTAGCGGAAAGGTCCGTCACCCGCCAGACGCAAGCCCGCGCACCTCGTCATCTTCCGGAAACCGGCCCTGATCGAGCTTGGAGAACAGCAATTCACCGTCGCGGGTGATCTCGAAAGACCCGGTCCGGCCCGGAGCGATCTCCACTTGTTCGCCCAGTTCTACAAGCAGGTCCCTCGCACGGAGCGCACGCGGCTCGTAGTTTCACATCTTGCAGAATTCGATATGTATCGACATCAGAATGAAACCCGTATTGGCGTCGTCACGTTCATATGGGACGGGATTGACCTATGGCAAGGAAGGACCTTCCGGGTCGGGGCAGGATTGAGGACATGAAAGATCACCTGAAATCATCGCTCGTCGTATTGGCATCGCTTGCGACATTGTGGACGGGCACGGCATCGGCTGACGAAGGCGACCTGCGACGTGCCGGGCGGGAACTGGCCGGCGATCTATGCGCCGGCTGTCACGCGATCGCGGAAGACCAGCGCGGCGCGGTCGTCGATGGGGCGCCCGCCTTTCCGGCGCTGGCACGCTCGTCCCTCACAGCCGCACAGCTCCAGGCAGCGCTGACGACACCGCATCCGGTCATGCCCGAGATGCCGCTGTCCCGGCGCGACGTCGATGCGCTGCTCGCCTACATCCGGTCCTTCGCGGACTAGACGAGCCCGGGTCACAGGGTCACGCCCGGTGAATCCACGCCGTGGGCGGCGAGTTCCGAAGTGATGTAGTCGTAGGCCTCGTCCACGGAATCGGTCACGCGGAACAGGTCGACGTCGCCTGGGCTGATGGTCCCAAACTCGATCAGCGCGTCGAAATCAATCACTCGGTCCCAGAACTCGGTGCCGAACAGGACAATCGGCACGCGCTTCTTGATCTTCTGGGTCTGGATCAGGGTCAGGATCTCGAAGAGTTCGTCGAGCGTCCCGAAACCGCCGGGGAACAGTGCGACGGCCTTGGCGGGATAGGTGAACCAGAATTTCCGCATGAAGAAGTAGTGGAACACGAGGTTCAGCTCGCGGCTGATATAGGGGTTGTCGAATTCCTCGGCCGGGATCGAGATGGTGAGGCCGATGTTGATCCCCTTGGCCTCGGATGCGCCGCGGTTGGCCGCTTCCATGATGCCCGGGCCGCCGCCGGTGCAGATCACGAAGCGGCGGTGTCCCTCCTCGAGGGCCTTCGACCATTCGGTCAGGCGAAACGCGAGGTCCCGCGCGGCCTCGTAGTAGACCGACATGCGCTCGGCGCGCCGGGCTTCGTCGATGTCGCCCCTGCCGGCCTCGGCATCGGCCACCATAGCGGCTGCATCCTCGGCGGATTTCAGACGGGCGGAGCCCATAAACACGATGGTGTCGTCGATCTCGTAGTGCTGGAACCGGCTCAGTGGTTCCAGATACTCCGACAGGATGCGCAATGCCCGGGCATCGCGACTGTGCAGGAAGTCGAGATTCTCGTAGGCCTTCGGCCCGTGCGATGTGCTCGGGACGGGTGTGTCGTCGTCGCTCATTCCGGGTCGCCGTCGGTCAGGTAGTCCCACATGCGTTCGAAGATCATGCCGGACGACGTATCGCGCGCTTCGGCCTGCTCGGGCGTGAACTCGACCGGCTCAATGTCTGGGTTGGCCGCGCAGGCGAGCACCGACAGTTCCGTGCGCGCCGCCTGGTCCAGGTAAAACACCATGACCGCGGCCTCCTCGACGCTCGTGCCGCAGGCGACCAGGCCGTTGCCGCGCAACACGACCGCACGGCCCTCGCCCAGGGTGTCCGCCACGCCGGCCGCCGCCTCGTCGTTGCGCACCAGCAGCGGGTCGTCCCACAGGGCCGCCTGCGGCCGGAAATAGGCGCCGAAGCCGTGCCGCACCTTCGGCGTGCGCCGCATCGTCGACAGGGTGAGGACGGAATGAACGAATGTCCGGATCACGCCGCCCACGTCCGGGCGGCGCTTGTAGATCTGCTGGTGCATGCGCACCTCGCCCAGGACCCCGTCGGGCAACGGGCCGTCGACGGGCACGACCGTGCAGGGTTCGCCCGGCTCGATCAAGCCCATGGGCTTCGGCGGGCAGACGAGGAAGCTGTCCGCGTCGAGCCGGGCACTGACGTGACCATAGGCGTGCCCGAGATCGTGTCGTGGCAATGCGCGTGCCGCCTTGCGAACGCGGACCGCCGTCGCGTCTTCCGGTTCGCCCGGCGCGCCGAAGGACGTGGTGCTCATGTCTGGGCCTCAGTCGTCGGAGAATTCCGGGATATTGGGGCGTGATCCCCACATGCAGAAGGACTCGTCCTTGAAGGGGAGCTGCCGCGGCCGCCAGTTTTCGTCGACGTTGCGCACGCCCGACGAGTACTCGTAGGTCATCCCGTCGGGGCCTTCGTAATAGAGGAACATCGCGCCCGAGGTCGGGTGGCGGCCGGGACCGAAGCGGATCTGCACCTGGCGCTCGGTCAGGAAATAGTACGACCGCATGATGTCGTCGATGGCCTCGACCTGGAAGTTGATGTGCTGGATGCCGGCATGGTCGGTCGGGAACAGCGCCAGGCGATGGTGCACCTCGTCAAAGGACATCAGCGCCGCCGCGCCGATCCGGTCGTTCGCGCGGATGTTGAAATGGCCGGACCAGAATTTCTCGTCGCGCTCGGGATCGGACGTCTTGAGGCCGACATGGCTGAACTCGGTGATGCCGGCGTCGCGCGACGGGAAATAGCGCCGGCCCGAGTGGAACGGGCGGACCGTCAGGTCGATCGAATTGCCGGTGGGGTCGGTGAAGTTGAGGAATCCCATGCAGCGCCGCGCCGCGGCTTCCTCGTCGGTGCCGCGCCGCACCTCGCAGCCGGCGCCGGAAAGGATTTGCTCCGCCGTGTCCAGCTCCTCGAACGTCTCGACCTCGAAGCCGAGCGTGTGGTCGTTCGGGTCGCCCTCGAAATAGACCAGGTTGTGGTCGCGGTGGTCGCCGCGCAGGTAGACCGCCCCGTTCTCGCGCGCGACCTCTTCCAGCCCGATCATGGTCTTCGCGAAGTCCACGGCGCCGTCCAGGTCGGCGGTGCCGAGGCGGCAGTAGCGGATGCCGACGATCTCGATCTTCTCCTTCATTCCGGTGTCACTCCGCCGCGTCCCGCGGGCCCTCCAGCACCGAGCTGAGCTCAGGGCTGCAGCCCCAGGCGCAGAACGACGCGTCGTTGACGGGGAACTGCCGGGCGCGCCAGTCGTCGTCGACCATGCGCACGCCGCAGGAATATTCGTAGATCATGTCGTCGGGCCCGTAGAAATACAGGAACCGCGCGCCCGACAGAGAATGCCGGCCCGGCCCGGCCTGGATGCGGACCTGGCGGTCGTTCAGGAAATAGTTCGACCGCATCACGTCGTCGGTTTCCTCCACCTGGAAATTGATGTGCTGGATGCCGGGCCGGTCGGCCGGGAACAGCGCGAAGCGGTGGTGGACGGCGTCGAAGGTCATCAGCGCCGACCAGCCGATCCAGTCGCTGGTGCGGAAGTTGAAGATCGATGACCAGAACTTCTCGGCCTCGCGCGGGTCGGTCACGCACAAGCCGATATGGCTGAATTCGTCGATCCCCGCGTCGCGCGATGCGAAATAGCGCCGCCCGGACGCGAAGGGGCGAACCGTCAGGTCGATGGAATTGCCGCTCGGGTCCTTGAAATTCACGTAACCCATGCAACGCCGCGCGGCGGCTTCGGCCTCGGTGCCTCGGTGCACCTCGAGGCCGTTGGCGCGAAGCAGGTTCTCGGCTGCATCAAGGTCCTCGAACGAGTCCAGTTCCAGGCCCAGCGTGTGGTCGCGCGGGTCACCCTGGAAGTAGCAGATGTTGTGATCGCGGTCGTCGCCGCGTGTGTACACGGCACCGTTCTCTCGATCCACGACCTCGAGCCCGATGATGTCCTGCGCGAACTTCACCGTCTCGTCGAGATCGGCGGTTCCGAGCCGACAGTAGCGGAAACCTACAACGTTTATCATGGCGCAACCTCCCGATAGGGCCTTTAGTCTAGTCGAACGGTTCCGAGGTGACGAGGCCGGTGCGCGTTCCGAATCTCTCGCGTGCCCGGGACGAGTGACCGCCATGGGTCGCGCATGACGTGTGCGCGGCGGTTGCATTGCTACCTCTGCGCGGAAAACGCCGTTTTCCTGCGGTTTTGGGTGACATGTAAATGCGTTGTTAACCTTGCCAGCGCAATTTTGCCCGGTGGTCCGGGAAAGCCGCGCGGCTGGTGTTGTGTGGCGGCGGGGCAATCGGGGATTGGGAACATCTATGTCGTCAGCTCAGCCGGAGACGAACGAAATCAGCATGGACGCCCGCGCGTCCGTGTCAGACCTGTTTGGTCCGCTCGCGGCCGCCTATTCACATCTTGAGGATTCCGCGGTTATCTTTTCGGCCGAGGGCGAGATCGTGCTCTGGAACCTTGGCGCCGAGAAGCTGTACGGCTACAGCTTCGAGGAAGCGGCCCGCAAGGATATCTCGTTCCTCGCACCCCCGGAAGACTCGGGCGACACGATCAAGCTGTTCGCGCGCGCGCTGTCAGGGCAACCTGTCGCACCGCGCCAGGTCGAGCGGATTCGCAAGGACGGCACCCGAGTCCGGATCTCCCTGCGCGCGACACCGCTGGAAGACGAAAACGGCGCGATCTTCGGCGTGCTTTTCCTGGGGCGCGACCTCACACCTGAACTGGACCGCGAGATCCGGTTGACCGAACTGCAGCGCCGCGAACGTGAGATTGCGCGCCTCGTCCCCGACGCCGTTTACGTGCACAGGAACGGGAAAATTCTCTGGGCCAACGACGCCGCGGTGGAGATGTTCTCCGCGCAGTCGTTGACGGATCTGATCGGCCGTAGCGCCTGGGACCTGATTGTGAAAGAGGATCTGGAGCGGGTCCTGCACGCCTTTGATGAGCTGGCCGAGGGAAACGGCCAGCTGTCCATATACGTTGCTCGCATGCGCCTGAACGGCGAGGTGTTTCCGAGCGAAGCCCGAGGCGCGCAGATCCAGTGGGAGGACGAACCCGCCACCCTGATGGTGATCCGGGATGTCACCGAACAGGAAAGAGCGATCCGTGAATTGGCCGAAAGCGAGACGCGGCAGCGGGATTTCGCGAACATCAGTCCTGACGCGATGATCGTCCATCTCGACGGGGAGATCGTTTTCGTGAACGACGCCGCGATCTCGATGTATGGCGCGGAATCGTCGGCAGACCTCGTGGGACGCGATGCGTCCGATTTCATCCATCCCGACGATCGTGAATTCCTGGTCGGAAACTGGACGAAGTGGCGTCGTGGCGAGGGGCACGATGTCATGCTGGTCCGAAGGCTTCGGCTCGACGGATCCAGCTTTCATGGCGAGGGACGGTTCCGTGCCGTGACCTGGCAAGGACAGGATGCCTACCTGGTCACAATCCGCGATGTTTCGGATCAAATCCGGAACCGGAAGGCACTTGAGGAAAGCGAGGAACGGCACCGGCAGATGATCGAGATCAGTCCCGATTCGATCCTCGTGCAGGTGAACGACCGGATCGTGTTCGCGAACAAGGCCGCGCTCGAAATGTACGGGGTGTCGAGCGAGAACCAGCTTCTCGGACGCGACTCGATGGATCTCGTTCCCGACGACCTGCACGAGTTCGTGCGCGAGCGGCGCAAATCTATCAGCCGGGAGGGCACCGCGCCGCTGGTCGAGGTGCGACGGCGGCGGCTCGACGGAACCGAGTTTTTCGCCGAGGTCACGGGCTGCAGCTATACCTGGGACGGTGCGCCGGCTGTTCTCACAATTGGGCGCGATATCACCGAGCGGGTCGAGGCCGAGCGGGCCCGCGCGGCGCTCGAGGAACGCTACCGGAAGATACTGGAACTTACGCCGGAGGCGACCTTCGTCCATGCCGGCGGTAAGATCCGGTTCGTGAACCCGGCGGCGGTGGAAATGTTCGGCGCCGAATCCGAAGATGAACTGCTCGGGCGCGAGATTATCGACTTCGTCCATCCCGACGATCGCGAGATGATCGAACGGCAGCGTGAATCCGTCAGGGAAGGTGCGACGATGCAGATGTCGGACGTCCGGCGACTTCGTGTCGACGG
>JAEPNS010000179.1 GCA_017643325.1 Alphaproteobacteria bacterium
AGGGCGTCGGCCACGGCACGCGTGACCACCGGTGCGAGCCCGAGCGAGGGTTCGTCGAGCAGGTAGACGCTTGGGTTGGCCATCAGCGCACGCCCGATGGCGAGCATCTGCTGCTGGCCGCCGGACAATTGCCAGGCTCTGTCCGGCAGGCGCTCGGCAAGTTGCGGGAACAGACCGGTGACGGTCTTCATGCGCGCGCGCCGGGCGGCGCTCCGACCGGCGCCTGCCACCTCGAGGTTTTCCGAAACCGTCATACCCGGGAACACGCGCCGCCCCTCGGGCACCCATGCAAGCCCGGCTTGCGCGCGGGCTTCGACGGCGAGTCCGGCAATGTCCTTGCCGCGAAGTCGGACGGTGCCGTCTGCTTCCGACAGGCCCATGATTCCGCGCAGGAGGCTCGACTTGCCCGCACCATTCGGGCCGAGCACGACCGTGATCTCTCCAGGCACCGCGGCGAGGGATGCATCCGCAACGGCTATGACCGCACCGTGGCGCACCGTAAAGCGAGCGACTTCCAGTGAGGCCGTCATTGGATATCAAGTCCGAAGTAGGCTTCGCGCACACGCGGGTCCTCGAGGGTTTCGCCCGGCGGGCCGTCGGCGACAATCCGGCCCGCGTCCATGCAAACCAGCCGATCCGTGATCGGGCGCAGAAAGTCGATATTGTGGTCGATAAGCAGGATGCCCATACCGGCCGTGGCGAGCGATCGACACAGCGTTCCCAGGTCCAATTGCTCTTTGGGCGTCAGGCCCGCGGCCGGTTCGTCGAGGATCAGGATGCCGGGTCGCGCCGCCACGGCACGGCATATCTCGACCATCCGGCGGGTCCCGTGGGGCAGGGTGTCAGCAGCGATGGGGACGATCGAGGCAAGGCCGCAGAAGGACAGCAAGGCGTTCGTCTCGGGCGGCTGAGGAACCGCCGCATGGCGGCGCGCCGTCTCGACGATGTCTTCGACGGACAGCCCGGACGGGAGTTGCGGAGTCTGGAAGGTGCGCGCGATGCCGAGACGGGCGATTTCGTGGGGATTGCGCTTTGTGACATCGATGCCCGCGACCAGGACCGTACCACTTTCCGCCCGGGCCGTGCCTGTAAGGACGTTGGCGAGCGTCGTTTTTCCTGCGCCATTCGGACCGATGATGCCCACGATCTCGCCCGGCTGGAGATCTAGGCTCACACCGTCCAGGGCGCGAATGCCGCCGTAGGTTTTCGATAATGCGGTCGCGACCAGCCGTACATCCCCGCGCACAAGATCGGCGGGATGGGCAGTCGCGAGCGAATTTGGGGCGGTGCGAGAGGGACTCCGGCTGACGAATGCGGCGAGCCCGTTGGGCGCGAAGACGACCATCACCAGAAGTAATACGCCCAACGCAACAAGGTAGTATCGGTCGAGATCGCGCAGCCACTCCGGCAGGTGAGTCAGGAGCAGTGCCCCGATCAGTGCGCCGAGCACCGTGTAGCGTCCACCGACGACGGTCATTGTCAGGCATGTGACCATTACACCGAATCCGAGCGTCTCGGGCGACACCACGCGGTTTGTGTGAACGAACAGCGCCCCGGCCGCGCCCCCGAATGCGGCGCTCAGGAGAAACGCGCGGAAGCGCATCATCTGCGTGTCCATGCCGAAAGCCGGGGCCGCGATGGGCGCTTCCCGTGCGACGGTGAAGGAGGCGGTGCGGTCGGGGCCCATCTGCCAGCGTGCTACCAACATGGCCGTGCCCGCGATCGCCCATACGACTGCGAGCAGCGGCAGGCCGCGGGAGGCGGTCCATCCGAGAACCTCGATGGGCGGCACGCCGGCCAGCCCGTTGGCACCCCCGGTCAAGCCCTCCCAGTTAACAGCGACGAGGAGCAGGAGCTGGCTCAAAGCCAGCGTCGCCAGAGCGAAGTAGTGGGTCTGCAGGCGAAGGACAGGAATCGCCACCAGCCCGGCGATCAGGCTCGCGCAGAGAATCGACAGGGGGAACGTGACAACGAATCCCGGGTTCCAGGCCGTCGCGAGAATCCCTGTCGTATAGGCGCCGACGCCGAAAAACGAGCCCTGCGCCAGGCTCAGGGCGCCGGCATGTCCGAAGATGAACTGGTAACCGAGCACGAGGATGAGGTAGACGCCGGCGAGGGTCAGCAGTCGCTGGTCGTAGGAGGATGCAAACCCCAGCGCGTAGACGGCAAGAACAGCGACCACCGCCGCCGGGATCGCGAAGGACGAAGACCGAACAGCGCGAATCATGCGCGAACCTGCTGTGTTTCCCCGAACAGACCCTGTGGCCGGAAGAGGAGGATCAGGAGCACCGCGACGTAGAGCGCGCCTTCCGCAACGGGTTGCGATGCGAGCGCGGCGACGCCGACCTCGAACAGGGCGATGAGCAAGGCCCCCGCCGCCGCGCCGCGCAGGCTGCCCCATCCGCCGATTACGACCGCGATATAGGCCTTCAGGATCAGGATCGCCCCATCGGCGGGCGTCACGAAAAACTGATGCGCGAGCAGCAGGCCAGCCGCGCCGGCGAGGGCTGTCCCGATCATGAAACCGGCGAGGGTCATGCGGGTCACGCGGATCCCCAGCGCGCGCGCCATTTCGGGGTCCTGGGAACAGGCCCGGAACCGGCGCCCCAGCTGCGTGCGCTGGAGTAGAAAGGCGAGCCCGCCGAGCAGTGCGACCGCGGTCGCGATGATCGCCAGCGACTGGCGGCTGAGGACCGCGCCCGCGAGTTCGAAACCGCCGGTGCCCACGAGCGGCGGCGCGGTGCGCGGAGCCGCGCCGAACGTTGCGTTCAAGCCGTTGGCGATGATGATCCCCACGGCGATTGTGGTGACGAACACCGATACGGGGGGACGGTCGCGGATCGGCAGATAGGCCAGGGCGCCGATTGCCAGCCCGAGGATGGCTGACAGTGCGAGGACGCCCGGCAGCAGAATCAGACCTGGCAGCGCGATCCCGTCCGGCAGGAACAGGGCCAGTGCCACAGCGGCGAATCCGCCGGCCACCACGCTTTCACCATGGGCGAAATTGACCGCGGTTGTCGCGTTCAAAACCAGCACGAACCCGATTGCGACAAGCGCATAGGCCGCGCCGAGCGCCAGCGCGTTCAACAGGAGCTGGGCGATGAGCATGCCTTAGTCGCCGCGCGACGGGCCCTAGAGGACCCCGGTCAGGTTGCCGTAGCGCTTCACGATGTCCGGCACCCGATCCTCGCCGTCATAGCAGATGATGACGGCGGAGTGGGCCATGTTGCCGGTGCCGTCCGACATGTAGGTCATGGCGAGGCCGTCGTGTCGCGCGGTCTGGAGGTACGTGCGCACGTCCGCGGGGGTGCGGGCGCCCGCCGCGATCGCGGCCAGCACCATCTTCGTGCCGTCATACTGTCCGAGCGCGAAGGCATCGGGCTCGCGGTCGAACGCCCGGCGGTAGGCGTCGACGAACGTCCGGACCTCCTCCGATGTTTCGGAGACGGGCGACGAGCCCGTCTCCGCACAAACGCCGCCAAGTTCGGCCGGTGCGAGCAGGGCCGCGGTTTCCGGCTGGTGCATGGCAGATCCCGCGATGATCGGCATGTCCAACCCCAGCGCCTTCGCCTGGCGCACGGCGAGCGCCGTCGGCCCCGAGTGGAGGTGCAGCAGCAGTGCGTCCGCGCCGGAGTCCCGGACCTTGGTCAGGACCGGCAGCAAGTCCTTCACCGAGACGTCGAGGCCCTCCTCGAAGACGGGCGGCGCATCAAGCGCCAAGAGATTGTCTTGCAGCTCCGCGCGGCCGCTCTGACCATAGGCCGTGGTCTGGTAGACGATGGCGGGTCGCTTCGCGCCCAGTTCCTCGACGGCATAGCGCGCCTGCGCTTCCTTGACCACGACATCGCCGGGAAAGAAGCGGAACACGTTGGGACTCCCCAGGTCGGTTATCTTTGCCGTGCCCGACACGGTGACGAGCGGCAGTTCGAACTCGTCGGCCAGGGGGACAAGGGCCAGCATCTGGGTGCCGAGCATCGGGGCCACCACCGCGACGACCCCGCCGGCGTCGGCCGCGCGTTCAAACGCATTGATCGCGATCTCGGGCGAGGTTGCGGTGTCCTCGACACTGAAGGCAACCTTCGAGCCGACGAGCGCCAGTTCGGCGCCGTTTTTCTGGCTGGTGCCTTCGAGCGACAGAAAGCCGGTGATCGGTACAAGGACGGGGATCCTCAACGGGTCTTCTGCCCGGGTCGGCATGACGGCGCTCCAGGCCGTTGCCGCCACTATGACAACGGCCCCGAAGAATGGGAACGAGCGCATTTGCGCCTCCGTTCGGCGATCCGGGGGTGGTTGGCGGTGGAGCGTCTTCGTGAAGACCGCCGCAACAACTCCCTCCGCCGGCATGACCCGGATCAGGTTTATGGGTGTTTTCTCAGCCCCGTGTTGATGCGGGGCACCCCAGAGTTGCGGATAGCCAAACGATGAGCGGCGTAATGCAGCAAGTCAAGATGGGTTTCAGTTCGACCGGACATCCCTGAGGTACCGCACCCCATCGAACGCAGAGAAATGCCGGCCCAGGTCCGGGTGCGCGATCTGGCCGGGCTCCGGTTCCGGTTCCAGGTTACGTTCCGCGACGTAGGTTGTGTGCAGGGCGTCGTGGACCATCACATGGTACCAGGGCGCGTTCTTTGGCGGGCGGGAGAGGGCGACCTGGCGGTACCAGTCGTCCGTGCCGCTATAGACTGGATCGACGTCGAACACCACGCCGCGGTAGTCGAACATCCGGTGACGGACGACCTGTCCGATATCGAATTTCGCTTCCGCCATCTTCAGCCGGACGCCGGACGCCGCTGGGCGTCCCGGTCGACATAGGCATAGACAGCGTCGGCAGTAGCGACGAGGTTGTTCTCGTTGTCGTGCACCTCCGCCGAGGCGAAGTAGATTCGCCGGCCGGCCCTCACGGTCTTCGCCCGACAGATGATGGTGGTCCCCTTTGCGCGTCCGACGAAATTCACCGTCAGCGATACCGTGACGTTGCCGCGCCGTTTCCCTGGGTCGGGTTCGTAGACACCGCAGAAGCCGGTCGCCGCGTCGATCAGGGTGGCGGTTACCCCGCCGTGCAGGCCGCCCTGACGGTTCTTGTGGCGGTCGTCCAGATCGACGGAGATCTGCGCGAATCCCTCACGCCAGTCGTCGAGGCGGAACCCCAGCTCGCCGTTGAGGCCCTCGGTCAGCATGCGTGGTTCGAAATCGGACATACGCGATCGTCCGGCTTGTTGCGGGGACGCCAGATATGCCCGATCGGCGGAGAGGGAGCAAACCCGGCGAAAGCGGGCCACGCTAGCGGTGTTGTGAACGTTTGCCGGACTTGACCGCGAAATCTGGAACCCCAATGTCCCGGATATGACAGACGGCTTACAAAAATTCGGCCGGCGTGCGCTTCTCGCCGGTTCCGCGGGCCTTGGCGCGTCTGCGATCATTGCGGGTGGTGCGCCATGGATACGTGCGCTTGCCGCCGGTGCGCCGATCCTGACCAGGCCCATCCCATCGACAGGCGAGCGAATCCCGGTGGTCGGAATGGGGACCTGGATCACCTTCAACGTCGGTGACGACGAGGTTGCGCGCGCGCAGCGCGCCGCGGTCCTGAGAACCTTTTTCGACCTGGGCGGCGGGATGGTGGATTCCTCGCCGATGTACGGGAGTTCGGAGGAGGTGATCGGCTGGTGCCTGGCCGAATTGGCGATGGCCGGGGTGGAGACGCAGGGCCTCTTTTCGGCGACCAAGGTCTGGACGCCGGTCTTCGAGAATGGTGAGGCCCAGATGTCGGAATCGCGCGCGCTCTGGAATGTCGCGCGGTTCGACCTGATGCAAATCCACAACCTTGTGGACTGGGAAGAGCATCTCGAAACACTCGTTGCCGACAAACAGGCCGGGCGAATCCGCTATCTCGGGATCACCACCTCCCACGGGCGGCGCCATGCGGATTTCCTGCGGATCATGGAGCGTCACCCGCTCGACTTCGTCCAATTCACCTACAACATCCTCGACCGCGAAGCTGAAAACCGGCTGCTGCCGCTGGCCGCCGAGCGTGGGATTGCGGTGATTGCCAACCGGCCCTTCCGGCGAAAGGCGCTGATCCGGCGCTTTTCCGGCGCGCCGCTTCCCGTGTGGGCCGGCGAGATCGGTGTCGCGAGCTGGCCGCAATTCCTGCTCAAGTTCGTGGTGTCGCATCCGGCGGTGACCTGTGTCATTCCCGCGACCTCGCAGGTTGCGCACATGGTCGAGAACATGGGCGCAGGACGCGGGCCGATGCCGGATGCAACCATGCGCGCGCGGATGATCCGCCACGTGGAGTCGCTCTGACGCACGATATAAGCCCGGCGACCACGCGGTTACGGCATGCTTCCCTTCACCCTCGACATCTATTTTGCAGCCGTCGCACAGTTCGGACAGACCATCTGGCCCGTCCCCCTCGCGACCCATGCGCTCGGCGCTGCGGCGCTGCTGTGCGCCTTTGCGGGCCGGCAGGCCGGATTGCGCGTGTCACTCGTCATTCTCTCGGCGGGTTGGTTCACCTGCGGTGCGGGGTTTCATCTCTACAGCTTTGCGGCGATTAACTTCGCCGCGCCGGCCTATGCCGCGCTTTTCTTCGTGCAGGCGGTCCTGCTCGCATGGTTTGCCGGACGACAGGGCATGATCGACCTATCTTGGCGCGGAGGGGCGCGTGGCGTGTATGCAGTGGTTATAGCGCTGGGGGCTCTGCTCGTATGGCCGCCGATAGGTTTTTTTGCTGGCGGCGGGCTACCTACCGGACTTTTCTTCGGGGTTGATCCGACGGCAACCGTCCTGCTGACCCTTGCATTGCTCGTTTTGGTGGAGGGGCGGGCGGCCGCATGGCTGCTGCCAATCCCGGTCTTCTGGACCCTGGTCGACGGCGCGACCTTCTATGTCCTTGA
>JAEPNS010000017.1:0-2858 GCA_017643325.1 Alphaproteobacteria bacterium
GGGTGGCATGCTCGACGCGACGGACCTGGCACAGAAACCGATCCATGCGATCAATTCGGGCCCGTCCATGGCACCCATCGCAGGCCGCAACTACGCGGCCATCGATTCCGGTGCGTCGAACGTCATCATCGCGGACACCGGCGGGACGACCTACGACGTCAGTCTGGTGCGTGACGGACGAATCCCGCTGACCAAGGAGACCTGGATCGGCCAGCCGTTCCGCGGACATATGACCGGGTTTCCTTCGATTGACATCAAAAGCGTCGGCGCGGGCGGCGGTTCCATCGCCTGGGTCGACAAGGGCGGGCTGCTGCACGTCGGCCCGCAAAGCGCAGGCGCCGTTCCGGGACCGGTCTGCTACGGCGCGGGCGGGACCGAGCCGACCGTGACGGACGCCTGCGTCACGCTCGGCTACCTCGATCCAGGCTATTTCCTCGGCGGAACCATGGAACTGGACGCAGCAGGCGCGCGGAAGGCCGTCGAGGACCATGTTGCCACCCCGCTGGGCCTGCCCGTCGAGGAAGCAGCAGCCTCGATCCTGAGCGTCGCGACCGAGAACATGGTGCAGGCCATTTCCGACATTACGGTCGACCAGGGGATCGACCCGGCGGAATCGGTCCTGATCGGCGGCGGCGGCGCAGCGGGCCTCAACTCGATCTACATCGCGCGGCGGCTTGGCTGTCCGACGCTTTTGATCCCGGAAACGGGGGCGGGGCTCAGCGCGTCGGGTGCGCTGATGTCGGACCTCACCAACGAATACCGCGCGACGTTTTTCACGACGTCCGACGCGTTCGACCGGGACGGCGTGAACCGGACTCTCGACGGACTGCGCGCGGATGCGCAGGCCTTCATCGACGGGCCCGGTTCGAGTGCCGTATCTTCGCATATCGAGTTCGCGGTCGAGGCGCGCTATGCCTCGCAGGTCTGGGAAATCGAGGTGCCGTTGCCGATCGGGCGCTTCGAGACCGACGACCAGTTCGACGCGCTCAATGAGGCGTTTCATGCCATGCACGAACGTATTTTTGCCGTCCGCGACCCGGGTTCGGCCATCGAGTATGTCGGTTGGACCGCCACGGCACGCTGCGGGCTGCGCGAGGGCGGTCCCGGCCGGCTGTCGGCTGGCAAGGCGCACGAAGTGTCGGGCACAAGGCGTGTTTACTTCGCCGGCGAAGGCGAGGTCGATGCCACCGTGCTGGACTTCGAATCCATGACGGCAGGAGAGCAGCACAGCGGGCCGGCCATCATCGAATCGCCCTTCACGACCGTGATCGCCGACAGTGCCACGACCTTCGAGCGCACGGCGGCCGGCAGCCTCGTGATGCGGCCATAGGGAAGGAAACGGGGAGCGACACATGAGCGACAAGCAACTCGACGGCGCCCAGCTCGCCATCCTTGCCAACCGTTTCGAGGGCATTTCCTCGAAGATGGGCAACACGCTGCTGCGCACCGGCCGCTCGGGCGTGCTGAACCGGGCGAAGGATTTCTCCTGCTGCATCCTGACGGCCGACTGCGACCTGCTGGCTGTGGCGGAAAGCCTGCCGATCCATGTGCTTTCGGGTCCGGACATCATGGCCCGCTCGATGCTCGAATTTCATCCGGACCTGAAGAAGGGCGACGCCTTCCTGCACAATTCGCCCTATCACGGCTGTTCGCACCCGGCGGACCACACGATCATCATGCCGGTGATCGACGACGCCGGGACGCACCATTTCACCGTGCTGGCCAAGGCGCACCAGGCCGACATCGGCAACTCGATCCCGACGACCTATCACGGCACGGCGCGTGACGTGTACGAGGAAGGCGCGCTGATCTTCCCGGCGGTCCAGGTGCTGAAGGATTACGAGACTGTCGACGACATCATCCGCATGTGCCAGCTACGGATCCGGGTGCCGGAACAGTGGCACGGAGACTTCCTGGCGATGCTCGGCTCGGCCCTGATCGGGGAGCGCGAGATCCTGGCGCTGGGCGCGGAGGTTGGCTGGGACACGCTGCATGCCTTTACCGGCCAATGGTTCGAATACTCCGAAAAGCGCATGGCTGACGCCATCGGGGATATCCCTGCGGGCAACGCGTCGGCGCAGTCGACCCACGACGCCATTCCCGGAACGCCCGACGAGGGCATCTGCGTGACCTCGAAGGTGTCCGTCGACCCTGCGGCCGGAAAGATCGAGGTGGACCTGCTCGACAACGCCGACCAGATGAACTGCGGCCTGAACGTGTCGGAATCCTGCACCCGTACGGCCGCCTATATCGGGGTGTTCAATTCGATCGACCACACCGTGCCGAAGAACGCGGGCTCGCTCCGCCGGATCGAGCTGAAACTCAAGGATGCCGGCGTGGTCGGCATTCCAAGGCACCCGATCAGCTGCTCGGCCTCGACGACCAACCTCGCGGACCGGATCACGTCCGCGACCCAGCGCGCGATGGCGGAACTCGGCGACGGATTCGGGATGGGCGAGGTCGGCTGCTTCTGTCCCCCGTCGACGGCGGTCGTGTCCGGGACCGATCCGCGAAACGGCAAGCCCTATGTGAACCAGCTCTTCCTCGGCCATACGGCCGGGGCGGGCGCGCCGCACCAGGATGCGTGGCTGACCATGCTTCATGTCGGCAACGGCGGCATGTGCTTCATCGATTCCGTCGAGCTCGACGAGGTCTACACCCCGATCCACGTGCACACCCGTCGGCTGATCCCCGACAGCGAGGGCGCGGGCCGGTATCGCGGCGCGCCGGGCATCGAGGTCGAGTACGGCCCCGTGGACTGTCGGATGGAGGCGGGCTTTGTGCACGACGGTAACATCCACGTGCCCCAGGGCGCGCGCGCCGGGCTGCCCGCGGCGCTGTCCAACCAGTTCCGGCGC
>JAEPNS010000017.1:2868-6265 GCA_017643325.1 Alphaproteobacteria bacterium
GGATCGAGGACGGCGAGACGCTGGTGTCCATCGCGCAGGGCGGGGGTGGTTACGGCGACCCTGCGTCGCGCGACCCGGAGCAGGTGCTGAAGGACGTGCGCGAGGGGCTGATCACCCGCGAACGCGCGGAGGAAATCTATGCAGTGGCGATCGCCGACGACATGAGTGTCGACGCGGCGCGCACGGCGGAACTGAGAACTTGAACGAACAGGAGTGAAATCATGCGGCTCGAAGGAAAGATTGCGATTGTCACCGGCGGTTCGGTCGGTATCGGCGCGGCGATTGCGAAACGCTATGCGGCCGAGGGCGCGACCGTGGCCATTGCCTACAAGAGCAACGACGACGGCGCGAACGCCGTCGTGAAGGAGATCGAGGATGCCGGTGGCAAGGCGAAGGCCTACAAGACCGATGTCTCGAAGGTGTCGGAAATCGAGAAGCTCTGCGCCGACGTGATTTCAGACCTCGGGCAGGTCGATATCCTCGTGAACAACGCCGGTGTGTTCCGCACCGTGCCCGTGATGGAGACGACCGAGGAGATCTGGGACGAGCAGCTCGACCTGAACCTGAAGGGTTACTTCTTCATGGTGAAGACGCTGGTGCCGCACTGGCGCGAGATCGGCGGCGGCAAGGTCGTCAACATCTCGTCGATTGCCGGCACGGGCGCGTTCCCGAACTGCCCGGGCTACTGCGCGTCGAAGGGCGGCGTCGTGAACATGACCCGCGCGCTGGCCGCCGAGCTCGGCAAGGAAAAGATCAACGTCAACTCCATCGCGCCGGGCAACGTGGCCACGCCGCTCAACGCCCATGTGCGCGGCCCGGGCAACGAGGAATATGTGGAGCTGATGAAGACCTTCACGCCGACGGGCATCGACTTCATGGATCCGGAGGACATGACGGGCACCGCGGTGTTCCTCGCAACCGAGGATTCCCGGATGATCCACGGTGAGACCATTATCGTCGATGCCGGCTGGAGCGTCTGGTAGGCGGCGTTATTCCAGCGTGAAGCCTTTCCGCCGCACGTACCTCCCGAAGTCGGTGCGCTGGGGCACGGCGTACTGGCGCGCCTTGTCGTGGGACCAGCCGTAGAGCGGGGCTTCGCCGAATTGCTCGGGGTCGCGCTGCGAGCCGTAGGGCCGCAGTTCGGCGCGGCGTTTGTCATAGGCCTCGATCGCGGTTTCCTGCACGTTCTCGTCGTAGCGGTTCGTATGGACGGTTGCGGCGAGCGGCAGGCGGATGTTCACCCGCGGCGTGCGTGCCGGCCAGCCGACGACCATGCCGGCGATGGGGAACACCCAGTCGGGCAGTTCGAGCATCTTGTCGAACAGGTCGATGTGGTCGCGCACCGCGCTGATCGAGCAGGTGCCAAGTCCTGCCGCTTCGGCCGCCAGCGAGAAAGCAGACAGGGCGATCCCGGCATCCACGGCCGCGTTGAAGAATGCGTCGAGGTGGTCGTTGGCGAACGGGACACCCTGCGCCTCGCTCACCTGCCGCAGGCGCCGGTTGTTGCCGCAGAACAGGATGAACACCGGCGCCGAGGACATCCAGGGCATGGCCGGAAACAGCGCGTCGATCCGGGCGCGCTTCTCGGGATCGTCCACGATGACGATATCGCGCTGCTGGAGGTCGCTCTTGGTGGGCGAACTCAGGGCCAGCGCGCACAGGTTCTGCAGCAACACCGGGTCGACCGGTTTGTCGGTGAAACTGCGGCAGGACTGTCGGCCCGCGATCGTCTCCCACAGCGCCGGAACCTCGCCTTTATCCTCCGGGACATCGTCGAAACGGAGCTGCAGCAGGTCGTGAATGGTGTCGGGTGACGTCATGACCGGGTCTCCGGGAATGTGTGGTCGCCGAACTGTTCGCGCAGCTGTGCCTTAAGCACCTTGCCCGTCGCGCCCAGCGGCAGCTCGTCGGTGAGCACCGTATCGTCGGGCAGCCACCATTTCGCGACCTTGTCCTCGAGGAACGCGGTCATGTCCGCGTGGGTCGGGGTTTTCCCCTTCGCCGGTACGACGATCAGGAGCGGCCGCTCGTCCCATTTGGGGTGCGGCAGGCCGATCACGGCGGCCTGGGCCACATCGGGGTGGCTCATGGCGTGGTTCTCGATCTCGATCGAACTGATCCACTCGCCGCCGGACTTGATGACGTCCTTGGCGCGGTCGGTGACCTCCATGTAGCCGTCCGCGTCCATGGTCGACACGTCGCCCGTTGCGAACCAGCCGTCGTGGTCGTGGGCCTCGGATTGGTCGTGCTTGAAGTACCCGCTGGTGATCCAGGGGCCGCGCACCTGCAGTTCGCCGAATGCCTCTCCGTCGTGGGGAACTTCCCTGCCGTCGTCGTCGACAATGCGCATTTGGACGCCGAAGACTGCGCGGCCCTGCTTCACCTGCTTGCGCATGCGCCCGTCCGGGTCCGTCATGGAAGGTTTGGGGATGCTGACCGTCCCGAGCGGGCTCATCTCGGTCATGCCCCAGGCATGGCGGACTTCCGCGCCGAACTCGTCCTGGAAGGCCCGGATCATGGATTCGGGACAGGCGGAGCCGCCGATGATCACCCTCTTGAGGCTCTGCGCCCGAGTGCCGGTCTCGCGCCAGTGGTTGAGCAGGTTCAGCCAGACCGTCGGCACACCGGCGGTCATGGTGACGCCTTCGGTGGCCAGCAATTCGTGCACGCTGGCTCCGTCGAGCCCGGCACCGGGGAAAACGAGCTTGGCCCCGGTCATGGTGGCGCCGTAGGGAATGCCCCAAGCGTTCACGTGGAACATCGGGACCACAGGCAGCACGACCTCGTTTTCGCCGAGGTGCAGCACGTCGGGAAGGGCCGAGCCGTAGGCGTGGATGATCGTCGAGCGATGGCTGTAGAGCGCGCCCTTGGGATTTCCTGTCGTGCCTGACGTGTAGCAGAGGGACGAGGCGGTGTTCTCGTCGAATTCCGGCCACTCGAAGTCGTCCGCGTGCCCCTCGACCAGCTCCTCGTAGCAGATGGCGTTCGCCAGCGAGGTGTCGGGCATGTTGGCCTTGTCGGTCATCACGACGACACCACGCACGCTCGGGATATCGTCCGCCACGGCCTCGACCAGGGGCACGAGGTTCAGGTCCACGAAGATCCAGGAATCTTCCGCGTGGTTGACGATATAGGTGAGCTGGGACGGATGCAGGCGCGGGTTGAGCGTATGGGTGATCGCACCGATGCCTGAGACGGCGTAGTAAACCTCGAAGTGGCGGTAGGTGTTCCATGCGAGCGTTGCGATGCGGTCGCCGAGTTTCACGTTGAGCGCACGCAGCGCGTTGGCGAGCTGCCGCGCGCGCGTGTGGGCATCGCGATAGGTGTAGCGGTGGATCGGGCCCTCGACCGTCCGGGTCACGATCTCGCGGTCGCCCGAGTTTACGTCGGCGTGCCG
>JAEPNS010000017.1:6275-10086 GCA_017643325.1 Alphaproteobacteria bacterium
GATCAGTCCCCGCATGGACGTTTCCTCCTGGTGTTCCACGCTTGCTGCGTGGTTATCCAAGGATTATCGGGGTCCGGGAGAGATCGCTCAAGCGTTCCCGTCAGGCTGTGACCCGGTCGAGGAATTCCAGGCACACATCGGCGAACATTTCCGGTGCCTCCATCAGCGCAACGTGGCCGGTGCCCTTGAGGATCTTAAGCTCCGATCCGGGTATCCGGCTGTGGATCTCCTCCGACAAATGCGGTGACGCGATGAGGTCGAGATCCGAGCAGGTGATCAGCGTCGGCACCGCGATCTGCGGCAGGCGGTCGTAGGTGTCGCCCGCGAGGCACCCCTCGAGCTGGCCGATCCAGCCGGCATTGACGGGCGAGCCATCGAGAAGGAACCGGCGGTGCCCCTCCATCTCGTCCACATGGGCGTCGTAGTAGGCGCTCGCGTGCAGCGCCAGCATGCTCAGTTCGGCGAGTGCGACACGCTGGTCGTTCTCGGCGAGGTATCTCCGGGTTTCCTGGAACTTGCGCAGGCGCGCCCCGTTGCGCGTCCAGCTGTGGTGTATGCCGAGACTGAGCACCCTGTCGGCGTGGTTGAGTGTCAGCTCCTGCGCGATGTGACCGCCCATCGAGAACCCCATCACATGGGCCTGTCCGATACCGGCGTCGTCGAGCACGCGTGCGGTATCGTCGGCCATGTCGGCAAGGCTGTAGCCCGGCTCCGGCACGCTCGATGCCCCGACACCGCGGTTGTCGAACACGATGGTGCGGAACTTCTTCGAAAAGAACGGTACCTGTCCGGACCAGAAATGCAGGTCGTGACCCGTTCCGCTGATCAGAATCAACGGTGGACCGTCGCCATGGGTCTCATAGTTGATCGCAACGCCGTCGTGTTCGGGGGTCATCGGCATGGCAGGGTTTCCTTGGGCGTTTGGGCTCGCATCGGGCGGCATTATGCACGATCAAGTTTTCCCGTGGCGCACGAGAACTGATCCGCGGGGGCGGTTGCTTTTCGCCGGGGGGGAACGCTAAATCTTCGGCAATCAAGAACGCCCGTAGCCTTGCCGCGGGCAGAGGATGGAGAGGTTCCCGATGCCCGAAGCACCGTTCGACACCCGTGAGTTCCGCAACGCCCTGGGCAACTTCGCCACGGGCGTGACGATCATCACCGCGAAGGGGCCGAACGGTGAACTGGTCGGTGTCACGGCAAACTCGTTCAACTCCGTGTCGCTCGAGCCGCCGCTCGTCCTGTGGAGTATCGACAAGGGCTCGCCCAGCCTCCCGATCCTGGAGAATTCCAGTCATTTCTGCGTGCATATCCTGAACGAGGACCAGGGCGATCAGTGCATGGCATTCGCCAAGTCGGGGACGGACAAGTTCGGGGGTGTCGACTACACCGAAGGCCTTGGCGGCGCGCCGCTTCTCGAAGGCTGTCTCGCGCGCTTCGAGTGCAAGAACGTCGTCCACCATGAGGGCGGTGACCACATGATCATCGTCGGCGAGGTGGAGCGCTACGAGACCGGCGAGGGTGAGCCGCTGACCTTCTTCCGCGGCCAGCTCGGTCGTCTCGCGCCGGCAGCCGACTGACGGGTTTTCCCGTCCCGGGCCTTTCGCGCGTTTCCCATCCCCCTGTATAGTCCCCGCAACGAACAACGGGCGGCTTGCGCCCGGCCATTCCGCGTGAGGAGACAGTCATGAAGACCCTGGGACATGTGATTAACGGCGAGGCAACGAACGGCGGCTCCGGCCGTACGGGACCGGTCTTCAATCCGGCGACGGGCGAACAGACGGCCGAGGTTGCGCTTGCCAACAAGGCGGATGTCGATGCGGCCGTGGCGGCTGCGCAGGCCGCGCTGCCGGGCTGGTCGGCCACCCCGCCGCTGCGCCGCGCGCGCATCATGTTCCGGTTCAACGAGCTGATTCTCGCGAACGAGGACGAGCTTGCGGAAATGATCACCAGCGAGCACGGCAAGACCATCGAGGATGCGAAGGGCGACATCCTGCGCGGCCGCGAGGTCGTCGAGTTCGCCTGCGGCATCCCCCACCTCCTGCGTGGCGATTTCACCGAGGATGTCGGCACGGGCGTGGATGCCTACTCGATCCGCCAGCCCGTCGGCGTATGCGCGGGCATCACACCCTTCAATTTTCCGGCAATGATCCCGCTTTGGATGTTCCCGCTGTCGATCGCCTGCGGCAACACCTTCATCCTGAAGCCGTCCGAGCGCGATCCGTCCTGCCCGATCCGGCTGGTGGAGCTCGCCAAAGAGGCAGGCGTGCCTGACGGCGTGGTCAACCTCGTGAACGGCGACAAGGAGGCGGTCGACGCGATCCTGACCCACGACGGCATCGACGCGGTGTCGTTCGTCGGTTCGACGCCGGTGGCGCAGTACATCTATTCAACGGCGGCAGAGCACGGCAAGCGCGTCCAGGCGCTGGGTGGCGCGAAGAACCACATGGTCGTGATGCCGGACGCGGACATGGACCAGGCGGCCGATGCGCTGATCAGCGCCGGTTACGGCTCTGCCGGCCAGCGCTGCATGGCCGTTTCCGTGGCGGTTGCGGTCGGCGACGAGACGGCCGATGCACTGGTCGAGCGGCTCGTGCCGAAGATCCAGGAGCTCAAGATCGGCCCGGGCAACGGCGAGGGTATCGAAATGGGCCCGGTCGTCACCAAGCAGGCCCAGGAGCGCATCTTCAACCTGATCGACCAGGGCGAGAAGGAGGGTGCGACGCTGGCGGTGGACGGTCGCGGCTTCCAGATGCAGGGCTACGAGAACGGCTACTTCATGGGTGGCACGCTGTTCGACAACGTCACCGAGGACATGTCGATCTACAAGGAAGAGATTTTTGGCCCGGTGCTGTCGCTGGTGCGCTCGAACGACTATGAGAGCGCCGTCGACCTCGTGAACCGCAACGAGTACGGCAACGGCACTGCGATCTTCACCCGCGACGGTGACGCCGCGCGCGACTTCGCGGAGCGGGTCCAGATCGGGATGGTCGGCGTAAATGTGCCGATCCCGGTGCCGGTCGCCTACCACAGCTTCGGCGGCTGGAAGCGTTCGCTGTTCGGCGACATGCACATGCACGGCATGGAGGGTGTGCGCTTCTACACGCGGCAGAAGGCGATTACATCGCGCTGGCCGAAGTCCGGCGTGCGCGAAGGCCACAGCCTGACCATGCCGACGATGCAGTGAGCGCCGGCGCGCCTGCCAAGATCCGTCTCGAGGGCGTCACGCGGACGTTCGGCGACGTCCGCGCACTCGACTCCGTCGACCTGAGCCTCGCCCCGCGCCAGTCGCTGGTCCTGATCGGCGGTTCTGGAAGCGGCAAGTCGCTGCTCCTGCGGTGCATCCTCGGCCTCATCGAGCCGGACTCCGGCGTGATCGAGGTCGACGGGGAGGACACCGTCGGCATGCCGGAAAGCCGGCGGATGGAATGGATGAAACGCTTCGGCGTGCTGTTCCAGCGCCAGGGCCTGTTCGACAGCATGCTGGTCTGGGAGAACGTGGCGTTCCGCCTGCTTCACGAGCATGGCGTCGATCGGGTACAGGCGCGCGAGCGTGCGATCGAGAAGCTCGGACAGGTGGGGCTGACGCCCGACACCGCCGATCTTTATCCGTCGGAACTGTCGGGCGGTATGCAGAAGCGCGCGGGCCTCGCCCGGGCGATCGCGACCGACCCCGATATCCTGTTTCTGGACGAGCCGACCTCGGGCCTCGACCCCATCATGAGCAACATCATCAGCGAGATGATCGTCGAGCGGGTCGACGAGCTCGGTGCGACGGCGATCTCGGTCGTCAGCGACCTGGCGGTCGTGCGCA
>JAEPNS010000017.1:10096-19330 GCA_017643325.1 Alphaproteobacteria bacterium
GGCCGACAGCGTCGTTATGCTGCACGAGGGCCGGGTGGTCTGGAACGGCCCGGTCGCGGAACTGGACGAGACCGACAACGCCTATGTGCGCCAGTTCGTGACCCAGTCGATCGAAGGCCCGATCAGGATGCCGGCGCTGGCGGGCTAGCGCGCGTCGCGCCTTCCATCACTCCCCACACCTCGGCGCGCGAGGGAATTGCGTCGCGCCCGCCCGGACGCGCGCATTTCAGGCCGGCAGCGATATTGGCGAAGCGCCCGGCCGTCTCGATGTCCTTGCCTTCCGCGACCGCCAGCGCGAACGCGCCATGGAACACGTCGCCCGCGCCGAGGGTGTCGATGGCCTTGATATCCATCGCCGGTATACGCTGCGTCTCTCCGCTTTCCGGGTCCAGCCAATAGAACCCGGACGCGCCGGCCGTGACGCCGAGAGCGGCGTCCGTGGCTTCATGGGCCTTGCGCAGGCCGGCCTCGATATCCGTCGTGTCGGTAAACTGTGCCAGACCGGGCAGCGAGAACACGACGTGGCTCGCGAGTTCGACCAGTTCGCGCGCGACCGGTTGCGGCCCGATGTCCGCCTCGAGAACGCCGGGAATCCGGTTCGCCCTGGCCCGCTCGAGCACGGCCATGGCCGCGTCGGGCCAGCGCGGATCGACGAGAACGGCGCTGGTGTCGAAAATGCGTTCGAGCGGCAGCCAGCCGGCGTCGTTATCCAGGTTGCGGCCCGGGAACATCACGGCCTGGTGGATTCCGTCGTCGCCCGTGACGATCGAGGAGACCGGTGATTGCGCGCCGCGAATCCGGCGGATTCCGTCGATCTGGACTCCGCGATGGGAAAGGCCGTCGAGGATGCGGTCGCCGGCCTCGTCATCGCCGAGACGGCTCCACAGGACGGAATAACCGCCGAGCAGGGATACGGCGACGCTCGCCGTGGCTGCCATGCCGCCGCCGAACTGGCGGTACTCGTGCGCGAATGTCGTCACGTCGTGCGCGGCGGGCGGGTCCGCTTCGAACACATAGTCCAGGTAGGCGACGCCGACGCAGATGACCTCGGCCATGCTCCGCTCCTATACCGCCGACCGGCCGTAGTAGAGCATGGACGCGTGCTCCGCCTCGGCGAAAAACAGCCAGCGCTCGACCAGGACCCCGGTCGCGAGCGCCGCGAAGCCGATCGCCGCCAGGAGCGGCACGAGCACGCCATTCAGCGCCGCGCAGGCCAGGAAGCAGATCGCCGGGACCGCGCCGCCCACGAGGGCCGCGATCAGGCGAAGCCGCGCTGCGTGCTTGCGTGCGACCCGGTAGCCCATCTCGCGCATGATGTAGTTCTCGCCGGTATGGGGCGCCTCGAACAGGCGGACCTTCCCGATATGCCCGAGCCCGGTCGCGGACTCGGCCGTCGCCACCGGCGCGGCGTTGTCGATGCGGCGCCAGTAGAGGAACTTCAGCGCCCAGGCGGCGGCGATCACCGCCGCGACCGCCAGCGCCCAGACGCTGCTCATCGGTGTGAAGAAAGCCAGGATCGCGAAGGCCAGCGCGCCCCCGCTCGCCAGCGCGAACGCGAGGTACACGGGGACCACGGTCGCGTCCGTCCAGCGCGGGATCGCGCGCAGGCTCGCGTAGATCATGCCGGTGCAGCCGACCGTGACGGCCGCCGCCAGCGCCGAGACGACCGCCGCGATGCGCCAGCCCCCGTCATGGCTCTCGAACAGGATCCAGCCGAGGGCAAACAGCAGCACCGGGATGTAGGTCGCGAGGGCTGCGACACCCTCGCGCGACAGCCAGGAGGTCCGCCACTGGGAGATCGCCCGCCACGCCCGCTCGGGATGCCCGAGATGGAATGTCGACGACAGCAGCCCCGCCGTCACCAGGCCCAGCGCGACGGCGAACACGGCCAGTCCGCTGACGGTGTCCGGGACGACGGCGCCCGTGATCGCGAACACCGCGAGCCAGATCAGCGCGCCGTAGCCGGCGCCGGACGAACTCGTGAAAAAAATAACTGAATAGGCGGGATGCATGACTAATTTGTGCCTATCGGGATAAGGTCCGGTCGACCCAGTCGAGGAAGCGGCTGCCGGTGCCGCCGGCGGGTGCCCGTGCGGTGGTCTCGTCCGTGACGGGGGGCGCGGCCGGCGCCGTGGCGGTCGATGCCGGCGCATCCGCGGGCGCGCGGGGCGGGAGGTAGCGGTTGACCGGTTTCAGCTCCATCTCCGGCATGAGCGCGTAACCGCCGCGTTCGGCGACCAGGCGGCTGACGTCGGACTGCGGGTCGCCGAGATCGCCGAAATGGCGCGCCGATGCCGGGCAGGTGGACACGCAGGCCGGCACCCGGTCTTCCGCGGGGAGGTTCCGGTTCTCGATCCGGTCGATGCACAGGGTGCACTTCTTCATGACGCCGTCGGCGTAGTCGTACTCGCGCGCGCCGTAGGGGCAGGCCCAGGAGCACAGCTTGCAGCCGATGCAGGTGTCGGCGTTGACCAGGACGATCCCGTCGGCGGCGCGCTTGTAGGACGCGCCGGTCGGGCAGACGGTCACGCAGGCCGGCTCCTCGCAGTGCAGGCAGCTGCGCGGGAAATGCACGGTGCGCCCGTCCGGCCCGTCGCCCGCCTCGTAGGTGTGGATGCGGTTGAACCACACCCCCAGCGGGTCGGGCCCGTAGGGCTCCTCGTCGGTGAGCGGCGCCGAATGGCCGCCGTCGTTCCACTCCTTGCAATTCACCGCGCAGGCGTGACAGCCGACGCAGATGTCGAGGTCGATGACGAGCCCGAGCTTCTTTGCCGCGGCGTTTTCAGGCAGACCGGTCATGCGCCGCGCCCCCCGCGCTTGCGCCGCCAGCTTCCTTTCGGGAGGAACTGCGCACCGTAGCGCGACTGCCGCTTCGCACGCCCGACGCCGGGCACCCGGGGCAAGGCCTTGCGGTTGCCGTCGCCGAGCACGGCATCGTCGTCCTTGACCACCCGCACGCGCAGGTCGAACCACGCCGCCTGGCCCGTGATCGGGTCCGCGTTCGCGAAGCGGTAGCCGTCGCGCGGCGGCAGCAGGTCGGTGATCAGGTGGTTGAGCAGGAAGCCCTTGTTCGATTCCGGCGCGTCCTTCGACAGGTTCCAAGCGCCCCTGCGCTTGCCGATGGCGTTCCAGGTCCACACGGTGTCGGGATTGCAGCCCTCCATCAGCGCGACGACGGCGTTGACCGAACCGTAGGGGCTCTCGATGCGCACCTTGTCGCCGTCCGCGAGGCCGTGGCCTTCCCCGGCCTTGCGGTTCATGTAGAGCTTGTTCCAGCCGTGGATCTGGCGGAGCCAGGCGTTCTGCGAGCCCCAGGAATGGTACATCGCCATCGGGCGCTGGGTCAGCGCGTGGATCGGGAAGGCCGCGGGATCGGTGTGGTCGTCCTCGAAGGGCGCGTACCAGACGGGAAGCGGGTCGAAGCACTCCGCGATCCGGTCCCGGTACCTCACGGGCGGCAGCACGCTGCCGAAGCCCTGCCCGGCGAGCTTGAAGCGCTGCATCGGCTCCGAATAGAGCTGCAGCACGATCTGGTCGGCCGACGCGATCCAGCCCATCTGCTCGGCGTGATCGAGGTAGGCCCGGTTCGCGTGCTTGTAGTAGCGCTGCTCGGGGGTGAACTCGCCCTTCCAGAAGCAGCCGTTCTCGATGTAGCGCGCGAGCTGGTCCGGGTTCGGCTTGCCGCGCCCGTGGGAGTCCTGCTCCTCGCCGCGCCAGCCCGACAGCGGGCCGATCCCCGGCGCACGCTCATGGTTGGCGAGGTAGTCGGGATATCCGCCGGGGTAGCGCGGGTTGCCGTCCTCGTCGCAGAAGGCGGGCAGGCCCAGCCGCACGCCGAGATCGATCAGCACATCCTGGAACGGCCGCACGTCGCGGTCGGGTGCGACGACCGGCTGGCGGATCGCATCCGCCGGGCCGTCGGCATCGCTGATCGGCCGGTCGAGCAGGCTGATGCAGTCCCAGCGCTCCAGATAGGTCGTGTCGGGCAGGATGAGGTCGGCGTAGGCCACCATCTCCGACTGGTAGGCGTCGGAGTAGATGATCTTGGGAATCCGGTATTCGCCGGTCTGCGGGTCGGTGTCCGTGAGCATCTCGATGGTCTCGGACGTGTTCATCGACGAGTTCCAGCTCATGTTCGCCATGAACATGAACAGCACCTCGATCGGGTAGGGGTCGCCCGCCCAGGCGTTGCGGATGACGGTGTGCATCAGGCCGTGCGCGGCGACCGGCGCGTCCCAGGAATAGGCCTTGTCGATGCGCAGCGCGGTCCCCGCCTCGTCGACCAGCAGGTCGTCCGGGCCCGTGACGAAGCCCAGCGGCGGGCCGCCCATGGGGGAGCCGGCCTTCACCTGGTGCGCCTTGCCGCCGGGCTTCGGCCCCGGCGGCGCCGGGCGCGGGAAGGGCGGCTTGTAGCGGAACCCGCCGGGGCAATCGATGCTGCCGAGCAGCATCTGCAGCAGGTGGATCGCCCGGCAGGTCTGGAAGCCGTTCGAGTGGGCGGAAATCCCGCGCATCGCGTGCATCGAGACGGGGCGCCCCGTCATGGTCTCGTGTCGGCGCCCGGCCCAGTCGGTCCAGGGCTGGTCGAGGGTGATTTCCTGCTCGAAGGCCGCGTGGGCGAGTTCGGCGGCGATCCGGCGGATGGTGTCCGCCTCGATCCCGGTTCGTGCGGCCACGGCGTCGGGGCTGTAGCGCGGGTCGAGGTAGCGCTCCAGCATGAGTTCGAAGGCAGGTACGGCCTCGGCGTTGTCGCCGCCGTCGCCGGGCGCGGATTCGTGCAGGGAAAAGCGCCCGCGCATCGCGGGATCGATATCGGTGCGCCCCGCGTCGAGGAGCTGGCCGGTCTTGCGGTCGTAGGCAAGCGGAAGCCCGCCGCGCCCGCGCACGAACAGGCCGTGGTCGGCGGTACCCGGTGCGTGGCGCACCAGCCAGTGGGCGTTGGTGTAGCGGGCGAGATATTCCAGGTCGACCTGCCCGGTGCGCAGCAGCTCGTGGATCAGGGCCATCACGAACAGCCCGTCGGTGCCGGGCCGGATCCCGACCCACTCGTCGGCGATTGCCGAATAGCCGGTGCGCACCGGGTTCACCGACACGAACTTCGCCTTGCCGGCGGTCTTCAGCTTGCCGAGCCCGGCCTTGATGGGATTGGAATCATGGTCCTCCGCGACCCCGAACATCAGGAAATAGCGCGTGTGCTCCCAGTCCGGCTCGCCGAATTCCCAGAACGACCCGCCGATGGTGTAGATGCCGGCGGCCGCCATGTTGACCGAGCAGAAGCCGCCATGGGCGGCATGGTTGGGAGTGCCGAACTGGGTCGCCCAGAAGCCGGTCAGCGACTGACTCTGGTCGCGCCCCGTGAAGAAAGCCAGCTTGCGCGGGTCGGTGTATCGCACCTCCGACAGCCACTGGGTCGCGGTCGCGAGCGCCTCGTCCCACGAGATGGGCTCGAACTCGCCGGACCCGCGCGGGCCGACCCGGCGCAGCGGCTGCGCCAGCTTCGCCGGCGAGTGGTGCTGCATGATCCCGGCGGAACCCTTGGCGCACAGCACGCCCTTGTTGACCGGGTGTTCCTTGTTGCCCTCGATGTAACGGATCGCGCCGTCCTTGAGGTGAACCTTGATCCCGCAGCGGCAGGCGCACATGTAGCAGGTCGTCGTCTTCACCTCGTCCGAGACGGGCGGCGAGAGGTCGACGTTCTCGTACTTCTCGTCGGAACGGATGTCGTCAGGCATGAAACCCTTCTAGACCAGGCGGTCGATCTGTTCGTCGGTGAGGCCGCCCGGCACGATGGTGACGGGAATGCGGAGCTGGGCAATGGCCTTCTTGGTCAGGTGCGTGATCAGCGGCCCGGGGCCGCGCCGACCCGTTCCGGCGGCGAGCACGAGGATGCGGATATCCTGGTCCTCCTCGACAAGCTGGATCACGGCATCCTTGGTGTCGCCCTCGATCAGGTAGAGCACCGGCATCCCGCCATACAGGCGGAACACCTCGGCCGCGTGCTCCTGGAGCAGCTGCTCGGCTTCCTCGCGCGCTTCCGCGCTCATCAGGTTGCCGACCGCGGCCCAGTGCTGGAAGTCCGCCGGGCGAATCGCCCGCATCAGGCCGACGCGGCCGCCGGTGCGCCGTGCGCGCAGGCTTGCCCAGCGCAGTGCCACGTGCATTTCCGGCGAATTGTCCACCACGACCAGGAAGACCGCCGGGCGTCCCTCTGACGAGCCCAGGTCTTCGTTGGCGGGAGAGTCTGTCTGCGAATCGCTCATCGTCCTCAAACCTTACGGAACACGAAGCCGGCGAACCAGCCGGCGAAGAGCGCGATGAGAATCGCGATGATGCCGTAGAGCGGCGCCTGTTCGAAGGCGAACTCGGTCAGCTTTGCCTCGAAGCCGACCTTCTCGACCACGAGACTGGAAGACGACCAGTCCACGATCGAGCCGTCCTCGATGAGATAGACCGATACATCGTACTGGCCGGTGGGCACGTTCGCGGGCAACTCGAGGCGGGTTCGGAACAGGCGGTCGCCTCGAAAGGAGATATCGCCGGTCGTCTCGGAGTAGAGGCCGGCACGCTGCTTGTTGCGCACCAGCGCCGCGCGGAAGGCCTCCTCGTCCGAATCCGAAAGGAAATCATGCGGGCTGAACGCGATGTTCGCGACGCCGATCTCGTTCGCCTCGAGAATGCCTTTCGGCAGGAGGTCGTCGAGCGGTCGCGACGCGGCGACATGGTAGAAGCCCGGCGCGTCGTCAAAGGTGAGTTCGTCCGCGTTGACCCAGATTCCCGCGATGCGCTCCTTGCGCCGGACCACCACGCTGCTGTTCGGCGCACGCACGACGATCGCCACATCGCCCTCTCCGTCGGTCGCCCCGAACAGAAGGACGCTCGCGCCGGTGAAGCCCGTGCTGATCCCGATCGTGTCCTCGCTGAGGTCGGCGACCAGCGAATCGTCGCGCGCGGCATCGGCGGGCAGTTGCAGCGCCATGAACAGGGCCAGGACGGTTATGAGCGCGCGGATCACAGGCCGAACCCCTCGACCTCGTCGATGGAATAGAGATCCTCGGGCGTGGCCACCAGTTCGACCCCGATCTTGGCGCAGACGCCCAGCACCATGAGCGCCAGCAATCCCCGCAGTTCCTCGCCGCGCAGCTTGCCGCTCATCTTCGTGCCGAGCTGGGCGCCCACGACCGCACCGGTCAGCAACAGCAGCGCCAGCACGACGTCGACCGTCTGGTTGTTGACGGCCTGCAGGAAGGTCACGTTCGCCGTCACGAAAATGATCTGGAAAAGCGACGTCCCGACGACCACCGACGTCGGCATCCCGAGCAGGTAGATCATCGCCGGGACCATCAGGAAACCGCCGCCCACGCCCATGATGGCGGCCAGGATGCCGACGAAGAAGCCGATTCCCAGCGGCAGCAGCGCGCTGATGTAGAGCCGCGAGCGGCGGAAACGCATCTTGAACGGCAGGCCGTGCAGCCAAGTATGCTGGTGCAGCTTGCCGCGCGTGGCCGTGCCCGAGCGGTGCCGGAAAATTGCCCGCACGCTCTCGACCAGCATCAGCGTGCCGACGATCCCGAGAAATATCACGTAGCTGACCTTCACCAGCAGGTCGACCTGCCCGATGTCACGCAGCGCCGTGAAGATGATCACGCCGACGCTGGACCCCGCGAAGCCGCCGACGGTCAGGACCGCGCCCATCTTGAAGTCGACATTGCGCCGGCGCATGTGCGCCAGGACGCCGGAGACCGAGGCCGCGACGATCTGGTTCGCCTCGGTCGCGACCGCGACCGCCGGGGTGATCCCGATGAAGATCAGCAACGGCGTCATCAGGAAGCCGCCGCCCACGCCGAACAGGCCCGAGAGGAACCCGACACCGCCGCCCATCAGGAGGATGAGAAAGACGTCGACCGACATCTCGGCGATGGGAAGGTAAATGCTCATCTCGCTCCGGGCCGTTGCGCGGAAAAATACAAGAACGGAGTGGAGTTTATACGCCTATTCCTTCGGGCCTGTCTCCACCGGGAGGTTCTCGGCCTGCCAGGCGATCATGCCGCCCGCCATCCGGTGGATCTGCGGCGCGAAACCGGCGGCGATCAGGTGTTCGGCAACGATCCCGCACCGCCGTGCGCTGCGGCAGTGCAGGATGAGCTCCTTGCCGTCGGGCAGGTCGATCCGTGACGCATCGAAGGTGGACAGCGGCGCGAGCGCAGAGCCGGCGATCCGGACCTCCTCATGCTCGTGGGGTTCGCGCACGTCGACGACATGGGCGGTGCCCGCATCGATCCGCGCCATGACTTCCTGCGGCGTCAGCATGATCACCTCGACGCCGTTCTGGTCGATTGTTTCCATTGTTCCCCTCGTTCGGCCTGGGTCCCTCGCGGGTGCTGACGGGCACCGCGGGCATAGTGTATTCCTGTGCGCTGAAATCGCCAATCGAACGCAGCGAAATCATGTCCGAACGCGCACCTGACGAGACCCTCGACGCCTCCGGTCTGAAATGTCCGCTCCCCGTGCTGAAGGCGAAGAAGGCGCTCAAGCCGATGGCGCCGGGGCAGGTGCTCCGCGTGACGGCCACCGACCCGGGCGCGTCGAAGGATTTCGTGCACTTCTGCGAGGCGACAGGCGACACGCTGCTGGCGTCGGAAGAGTCTGACGGCATCCTGACATTCCTGATCGAGAAGGCAGGCGCGCCATGAACGTCGACGGCATTCCCTACCGGACCATCTGGCTGGCCGAGGACGGCCAGACGGTCGAGATCATCGACCAGACCCGCCTGCCGCACCGGTTCGAGATCGTGGCGCTGCGCTCGGTAAATGATGCGGCGCGCGCGATCCGCGACATGCTGGTACGTGGCGCCCCGCTGATCGGGGCAACGGCGGCCTACGGGATGGCGCTCGCGATGCGTGCGGATTCGTCCGACGCCGGGCTCGACAACGCCTACGAGATGCTGATGGCGACCCGACCGACGGCGGTCAACCTGCGCTGGGCGCTGGACGACATGCGGGTGCGCCTGCGCAACGGATCGCACGACATGCGCGCGGACATCGCCTATGCCCGTGCGGCGGAGATCTGCGACGAGGATGTGGAGATCTGCAGCGCGATCGGCGATCACGGGGCGAAGCTGATCCAGGCGGTGTACGACGCGTCATCCGGCGACGACCCCGTGAATATCCTGACCCACTGCAACGCCGGCTGGCTCGCGACCGTCGACTGGGGCACGGCGCTGGCGCCGATCTACAA
>JAEPNS010000180.1 GCA_017643325.1 Alphaproteobacteria bacterium
GCCCCTTGAGGTTCAGCGCGATCCGCATGCGAAAGGCCGCCGACGAACGGAAATAGTCATAGAGTTTCATGCCTGTCTCTCCATCTCTGCCGCAGGCCTGGCGCTAGCCCAGGTTCCGGATCTCGAGTTCGGGGAGATCGTCCGCCGGCTCGAACCCCATGATGCGGCCATAGAACGCGAGTTCCGCCTCGAGCGCACGCCGGACATTGGCCGCACCGCGAAACCCGTGGCCCTCGCCCTCGAACAGCACATACGCCACCGGGATGCCTTTCGCATCGAGTGCCGCGACCATATCTTCGGCCTGGTTTGGCGGCACGACCTTGTCCTCGCTGCCCTGCAGGAAGATCACCGGGCAGTCGAGCTGATCGACGTGATTGACCGGCGATCGCTCACGGTAGACCGCCTCCGCCTCGGGCAGCGGCCCGATGAGGCGGTCGAGGTACCGGCTCTCGAACTTGTGGGTGTCGCGCGCGAGCGTCATCAGGTCGCCGATGCCGTAGAGGCTCGCCCCGACCGAGAAGGTGTCGCGAAATGCCAGCGCCGCGAGGGTCGTGTAGCCCCCGGCGCTCCCGCCGCGGATGGCCAGCCGGTCAGCGTCCGCATCGCCGCGCGCGACCAGGAATTCGGCGCCGGCAACCATGTCGTCGACGTCGGTGACGCCCCAGCCCCCATAGAGGGCCTCGCGGTACGCGCGCCCGAATCCCGTACTGCCGCGATAGTTCACGTCGAGCACGCCGAAGCCCCGCGTGGTCCAGAACTGGATCGCGATGCTGAGTGACGGGGACGACGCCCCTGTCGGGCCGCCATGCCCGCGCACGACCAGCGGGGGCCGCTCGCCGGCCGGCCCCTCCCACGCCGAGTTGCGCGGCGGATAGTAGAAGGCATGCGCGGTCGCCCCGCCGGTGGTCGGAAAGGCAATCGGCTCCGGCTCGGACAGGTCTTCAGACGGCAGCGCGATGTCGGACGCGCGCTTGACGACCCGGGTCTGACCCGACGAAGGATCGCAGACGAAGATCAGGCGCCCGTCCGGATGCCATTCAGGCTGAAACACGGACTGGGTGCCACCGCCCGCAACCCGCTGCGGCTGCGAAAGTCTTCCCCCTCCGTCAACGTCGGCAACCCAAAGCGTTGCCGAATCCCAAGGCATGTCGGGAAGGTCCCAGCTGGTCCAGCAAAGACGCGTCCCGTCGGGCGACAGCCGCGGGTTGGACACGAAGTCGTGCGCACCGTCCAGGACCTCGATTTCGCCGCCGTCCATCGGAAGCGCCACGAGCGCGTTCTCGACACCGTTCGCCGTATGCCGCTCGCGCACGCAAATGATACGGTCGCGCTCCCGGTCCACCTCGATGTCGGCGAACCTGTCATCGTCGACTTCGGCCAGCGGGTTCGGCAGTTCCCCCTCATGCTGCGTGTAGACGTGCTGGTCCCTCAGGTTCACGAAGTAGATCGTGCCATCGCGGACCGTGACCGCCCCGCCGCCATACTCGTGCACGCGCGAACGAACCGAGTAGTCGGACGGCGTCATGTCGTGGACGGTCTCGCCGCGCTGGTGCACGAGGACCACGCGTCCCTCCTCGTTCGGGCGGCTCTCCAGCCAGTAGAGGTCGTCCCCGTCAACGACGACGGACGAAAGGCCGACGGTCGCGTCGGCAATCATCGCCGCGGACACGGGCGACGACCAGCTCCCATAGGGCGCGGATTGCCGCTTCCCGTTCAAAGCAGCACCAGTGCGGCAAGCCCCAGAAATGCCAGAAAACCGACCACGTCGGTCACGGTGGTGAGCACGACGGCGGAGCCGACGGCGGGATCGAACTTCATCTTCTGGAGCACGATCGGGATGGCCACGCCGGCAAATCCCGCCACGAGCAGGTTGATGACCATCGCGGCCCCTATCACAAGGCCCATCGTCGGGTCCTCGAACCAGAACCAGGCAATGGCGCCCATCAGAACCGCGAAGAGAAGCCCGTTGATGCCCCCGACAATCACCTCCTTGCCGACGATACGCGCGGCGTTGGTGGCGGTGAGTTCCTTCATCGCCAGCGCGCGCACCGCGACGGTCAGCGTCTGGGTCCCGGCATTGCCGCCCATGGACGCCACGATCGGCATCAGGATGGCCAGCGCGACGACCTTCTCGATCGCGGCGTCGAACAGCCCGATCACCAGCGAAGCGATGATCGCCGTGCCCAGGTTCACCAGCAGCCATGAGAAACGCGCCCAGGTCGTCTCGAGCACCGCCTCGTAGAAATCGTCTTCCTGCACGCCACCGAGACGCAGGAAATCCTCCTCGGCCTCCTCGTGGATGACGTGGACCACATCGTCGGCCGTGATCGCCCCGACGAGCCGGCCATCCGCGTTGACCACCGGCGCGGAGACCAGCGCATACTGGCTGAACATCAGCGCGACCTCTTCCTGGTCCATATCGACATTCGCGGCCCGCAATTCGGCAAGCATGATGTCGTCAATCCTCACGTCACGCTCGTTGCGCATGAGGCGCGAGAGCGGGATCGTGCCGACCGGCACCATGTCGTCGTCAACCGCGTAGATCTCGTAGAAATCACGCGGCAGCCTGGCGGCGCGCTGGCGCAGGTAGTCGATGGTGTTGCCGACGGACCAGTCCTTGGGGACGGTCACGAGCTCGCGCTGCATCAGTCGGCCCGCGCTGTCCTCCGGGTAGGTGAGCGCCTGTTCGAGGATCGCACGGTCCGAGGGCGAGAGCTGGTCGAGAACATCCGCCTGGTCTTCGGCGGGGATGTCCTCGAAAACGTCCAGCGCGTCGTCCGTGTCGAGCTCGGTGATCGCCGCCGCGACCTCTTCGGGCTCGAGAATCTCGAGCACGTCCTCGCGGACGACGTCGTCCATGTGGGTCAGGAGTTCGGGATCGAACTCGTCGCGCAGGTGATCGAGCAGTTTCAGCCGGTTCTCGCCGGACAGTTCCTCGAGAAGGTCCGCGAGGTCGGATGCGTGCAGGTCCCCCGTCAAACCGTCGACGGCCTCGAACCGGTCGTCCGCCAATGCCAGGTCGCACGCGCGCACAAGAGCCTCGTCGACGCCGTAGCTGCGTTCTGCCTCGGCGGGGCCTGTTTCTTCCTCTATGTGGACGGCTTCACTCATTCGGACCGGCCGGCCGCGGCCGCGTCGTATTGCGCGCCGACGGCGGCAACCGCGCTGATGTTGAGTATTCCTCGCGCGGTCACGGACGGGGTCACGATATGGGCCGATCGCGCCGCACCCACCAGGATCGGGCCCACGGCCAGGCCGTCCGCGAGCGTCTTGAGCAGGTTGAAGGCGATGTTCGCGGCATCCAGGTCCGGCATCACAAGCAGGTTTGCCTGGCCTTCCAGGATGCTGTTGGGGAAGATCCGCTCGCGGATCTCCGGATCGATGGCCGCATCCCCGTGCATCTCGCCCTCGACCTCAAGGTCCGGGTCACGCGCCGCGACGAGCTCGCGCGCGAGCCGCATCTTCTTGGCGGACTCGGTGTGCGAGCTGCCGAAATTCGAGTGCGACAGGAGCGCCACACGCGGGGTCAGCCCGAATCGCCGGACCTCTTCCGCTGCGAGCAACGTCATCTCGGCCACGGCTTCCGCGTCGGGGTTCGGCGTGACGTAGGTGTCGGTGAGGAACACCGTTCCCCGCGACAGGATCAGGACCGACACGGCCGACATCTCGCGCACACCGGGCCGGATTCCGATGATGTCCTCGATATGCTGCAGATGCCGGTCGTAGCGGCCCTCGGCACCGCAGATCATCGCATCCGCATCACCGCGCATCACCGCGAGCGCCGCGATCACCGTGGCGTTCGTTCGTACGCGCGTGCGTGCCTCGTTCGGCGACACGCCTTTTCGCTGCGCGAGCTCGTGATAGAGCGTCCAGTAGTCGCGATACCGCGGGTCGTCGCTCGGGTCGATGACCTCGCAGTCCTCGCCGGGACGAAAGTTCAGGCCCAGCCGTTCCACGCGGGTCTGGATAACGTCCGGCCGCCCGATCAGGATCGGCTGCGCAATCGCCTCGTCGAGCGACGCCTTTGCCGCGCGCAGCACACGGTCGTCCTCGCCTTCCGCATAGACAATGGTCTTGCGGTCCGCCTTGGCCCGGTCGAACGTGGGACGCATGAGCAAGCCGGAACGGAAGACGAACTGGTTGAGCCGTTCCGTGTAGGCCGGGAAATCCTCGATTGGACGCGTTGCGACCCCGGATTCCATCGCAGCCCGGGCGACGGCCGGCGCGACTTCCGCGATCAGCCGCGGGTCGAACGGGCTCGGGATGATCGAGTCCGGCCCGAACTTCGACACCTTGCCGCCGTAGGCCGAGGCAACGACGTCGGAGGTCGGCTGCATCGCGAGGTTCGCGATCGCGTCCACGGCGGCGATCTTCATGTTCTCGTTGATGTCCGTGGCGCCCACGTCCAGCGCACCCCGGAAAATGTGCGGAAAGCACAGGACGTTGTTCACCTGGTTCGGGAAGTCCGAGCGCCCGGTGGCGATCAGCGCATCCGGGCGGGCCGCCCGGGCATCTTCCGGCATGATTTCCGGCGTGGGATTGGCCAGCGCGAAGATCAGCGGCGTTTCCGCCATGGTCTCGACCATCTCCGGCTTCAGCACATTCGGCGCCGACAGGCCGAGGAAGATGTCCGCACCCGCGATTACTTCGGCCAGCGTCCGGGCATCGGTGTCCTGCGCGTACTGCGCCATGATCGCGTGCATGTCCGCGTCACGGCCCTTGTAGACGACCCCGTCGATATCGGTGAGGGTTACGTTCTCGCGCGGCAGCCCCATGCCGACGAGCAGGTTCACGCAGGCGAGCGCCGCTGCCCCGGCCCCAGACGTCACCAGCCGCACGTCGCCGATGTCCTTATCCGCCAGCCGCAGCGCGTTGCGGACCGCGGCCCCCACGATGATGGCAGTGCCGTGCTGGTCGTCGTGGAAGACCGGGATGTTCATCCGCTCGCGCAGCTGGCGTTCGATCTCGAAACACTCCGGTGCCTTGATGTCTTCAAGGTTGATTCCGCCGAAGGTGGGCTCCAGCGCCGCCACAACATCGACGAACCTGTCGACGTCGGTCTCGTCGACCTCGATGTCGAACACGTCGATGTTCGCGAACTTCTTGAACAGCACGCCCTTGCCTTCCATGACAGGCTTCGAGGCAAGCGGGCCGATATTGCCGAGACCGAGCACCGCCGTGCCGTTTGTCACGACACCGACCAGGTTGCCCCGGATCGTCAGGTCGGAGGCCTGCGCCGGGTCCTCCGAGATCGCCGTCGACGCATGCGCGACACCGGGTGTATAGGCGCGGGACAAGTCTCGCTGGTTGCCCAGGGGCTTCGACGCGACGACCTCGATCTTCCCCGGCTGCGGCTCGCGATGGTACCGCAGGGCGGTTTCGCGCATGTCTTCAGCCATGAATCCTCTCCCACCGGCGCGCCCCGGCGCGGAAAGCGCCGAAAACTCGCAACACCGGTTAGATGCGCGATCCGTTCGCAGGTAGCAACCCAAATCGGGCAAAACGTGCCCGACAGGACTATATTCGCGTTCCGAGACATGGATACGACGACCGAAATCGCCCTGCACAGCACGGCTCCGGCCCGCGACGTCGAGTGGCGCACCGAACAGGGGCTGCTCGCCTATCCCGAGGCCGTCGCCACGATGGAGGCGCGCGTCGCGGAAATCCGCGACGGCGCAGCGCCGGAACTCATCTGGCTGGTCGAGCACCCGCCGCTCTACACCGCGGGCACCAGCGCGCGCGACGGCGACCTGCTCGCGCCGGACCGCTTCCCGGTCTATGCGACCGGCCGGGGCGGCCAGTACACCTATCACGGTCCCGGGCAGCGCGTGGCCTACGCGATGATGGACCTGCGCCAGCGCGGACAGGATCTCCGCGCCTATGTCCGCGGCCTCGAAGCCTGGGTGATGGACGCGCTCGCCGCGTTCGATGTCCGGGGAGAACGGCGCGACGGCCGGGTCGGTATCTGGGTCGACCTTGGCGGCGGCCGGGAGGACAAGATCGCCGCCATCGGCGTTCGCGTGCGCAACTGGGTCACCTATCACGGCATCTCGATCAACGTGGCGCCGGACCTCGATCACTTCACGGGGATCGTGCCCTGCGGCATCGGAGACGATTCGCTGGGGGTGACCAGCCTCAACGCGCTGGGCCGAAATGTCGGTCTGGGCGACGTCGACGCCGCACTGCGAGACAGTTTTTCGAAGGTTTTCGGCTAGCCTGTCGCGCGCTGCCGGAAGCCCGCCCCCGGCTCGACAGGGTCGGCGGCCTCGCGCTCGACGGCCTCGACCGCCGCATGGGGCGGTCCGTCGTGGCATTCGGCGATCATGCGCTCGACCTGGTCACCCGGCCCGGAGAATAGCGCTTCGACCGATCCGTCCGTCCGATTACGCACCCAGCCGTCGAGGCACAGGTCACGCGCGCGCTGGACGGTCCAGGCGCGGAAATAGACACCCTGAACCCGCCCACGGATACGCACGCGCACGCAAGCCTGCGTGGCCGCCATTATTCGAATTCGACGATGGCCTGGTCGACGCTCAGGCTGTCGCCCGGCTGGGCGTGAACGGTCTTGACGACCCCGTCGGCGCTCGCGCGCAGGACATTCTCCATCTTCATCGCCTCAACAACCGCCACCTCTTCCCCGGCGCGCACCTCGATACCCTCCTCGACCGCCAGCGAAACCAGTAATCCCGGCATCGGCGACAGCACGAACTTGCTCAGGTCAGGCGGCTCCTTCTCGGGCATCTTTGCCGCAAGCTCGGCAGCGCGCGGGGTCAGGACGCGGATATCTGCCTCCACACCGCGATGGGTCATGCGGTAGGCGGTTCCGATCCGGTCGATCTGGAAGGTCACGTCGCCGTCGGCAAACCG
>JAEPNS010000181.1:0-6561 GCA_017643325.1 Alphaproteobacteria bacterium
ACCGCCCTTGACCCGCAAGGACAGCATGCCACCGAAGCCGCCCTCCATCTGGCGCGCCGCGACCTCGTGGCCGGCATGGGTCGGCAATCCCGGATACAGCACCTCTGCCACACGCGGGTGACCATCGAAGTATTCCGCGATCCGCAGCGCCGACATGCAAGAGCGCTCGACCCGCAAGTGCAGTGTCCGCATACCGCGCAGCAACAGCCAGGCCTCGAAGGCACCCAACATCCCGCCATTCTCGAACCGCAGGTATTTCATGCGCTCCCAGTTTGCGTCCGCGCGCGCGGTCACAAGCGCACCTGCAAGAACGTCGCCGTGCCCGTTGAGGTACTTTGTGCCCGAATGCATTACGATGTCGGCACCGAGCACGAGTGGCTGAGTCAGAATCGGTGTGGCCACTGTCGAATCGACCGCCAGCAGCGCACCCGCATCGTGCGCGATCCGCGCGGCGTCTTCGATGTCAGTGACTTCCCAGGTCGGGTTACATGGTGTCTCGATCCAGACGAGCTTCGTCTCACCCTCGCGGACAGCATTGGCAAGCGCGACACCGTCGCCCGGCGGCACAAACTCGACCTCGAGCCCCCAATGACGTCCGACATTGGTGAGCCAGTTGCGCAGGCCAAAATACATGACGGACGGGGCCACCACATGGTCGCCCGGCGACAGGGACATCATCACGGTCGTTGCCGCTGCCATGCCCGAGGAGAACACCATCGCTTCCGGCCCCTTCTCGAGCGTCGCTATAAGTGCCTCGAGCTGCTCGTAGGTGGGGTTCTCGTCGCGGGTGTAGCCGCGGTTGCCGACCTTCTCGTAGTTCTCGTCGCGGGCGTAGTTCGTCGAAGGGTGGATCGGCGGCGCCACGGCATTCGTCGAGGGATCCAGCCAACCCAGCGCCTGCGCGCTCAGCGTCGCCGGTTTCAGGTTCTTGTCGATGTCGCGTGCCATGGGTCGGTTGCCAAATCCGGGCCTGTACATTGCGTGCATCGTGCATAGCATACTCAACCGCATTCCGCGCCCACCTCCCGGAGCCGACATGACCGCCTATCTTTTTGCGACGATCGATGTCCACGACCCGGACCGCTACGAAAAATACAAGACCGCGGTCCCCGCACTCATCGCCAAACATGGCGGCCGGTATATCGTTCGCGGTGGCGCGCGCGATGTTGTGGAAGGCAAATGGCCACCGGGGCGGATCGTGCTCCTGGAGTTTCCCGACTGGGGAAGCGCCAATGCCTTTGTCGATGATCCGGCGTACGAGCCGGTCGCGGCCATCCGTCATGCAACGACCACGTCGCATATCTGGCTTGTCGAGGGCGTGCCGGACGGCCCGACGGCGGACGGGATGCATGCCTACGTTCTCGGAGAAATCCGGATGACCGACCCCGAACGCTACAAGTCCTACGCCGAAAAGGTGCCGCAGGTACTTGCAGACGCAAAGGGCACCTACCTTGCGCGAGGCGGGCAGAGCCGTTCGGTCGAGGGCGGGATTGACCTGGACAGGCTGGTTATTGTCGCCTTCAAAGAGATGGCCGACGCCCGCGGCTTCCATGGCGGCGACGCCTACGCACCGCTGATCGAGATCCGGCAGGCGGCCTCAGACTCCAATATCGTCATCGTCGAGGGACTCTAGGCGATCAGCCCCATGGACGCGGCGGGCGATGCCAGAGCATGACTCTCGGATTTTTCAGCAACGTCACCAGTCCCATCCCGGTCAGGAAGCCTCCGATATGGGCCCAGACCGCGACCTCGAGCGCAGCCGGCGCGTTCGTTGCCGCCCAGATCAGGTCCTGGGCAAAGAAGGTGCCGATCACCAGCAGAGCCGGCAGGCGAAGCGGGATGAAGATGAACGCGAGCACCAGAAGTCGCGCGCGCGGATAGAGCAGCAGATAAGCGCCGAGCACGCCCGAGATCGAGCCGCTTGCGCCGATCGTCGGCGTGACCGATCCCGGGTCGAGTACGCCGTGGAGCAGTCCCCCGGCCACACCGCAGAGAACGAAGAACAGCAGAAAATTCCGGTGGCCGAGTGCGTCCTCGATGTTGTCTCCAAAGACCCAGAGGAACAGCATGTTGAACAGCAGATGTGTCCAGTCTCCGTGCAGGAACTGATAGGTGACCAGCGACATCAGCGGGGACACCCCTGCGAGGCCTTCGGGCAGTTCGATCCCCTCGAACAGCCGCGCCGGGATCAGCGCGTAGCCGATCACGGCGTCGAACAACGCGTCTTCGCTCAGACCGAGCATCGAAACAAATACGAGCATGTTCACCGCGACGAGCGCGATGGTGACGTAATGGGCGCGGATGTAGACGCGCGGGTTCGCGTCGTGGAGGGGAATCAGGGGCATACAGACCCTATATAGGGTCTGCTCGCGCGATCCCCGCTCACAATCGCTTCAAGCGCTAGAAATACGCTTCGTTCGGGCCCACCGGAGGTGTCCAGTCACAATCCCCGAACGGCCCATCACCCTTGACCGTGACGTAGGCGATCCGGTCCTCCTCGGTCTGGCCCGCGAGAAGTGCGCGGGCACACCAGTCGGCCACATAATCGTGGCAATCCAGCCCACCGAGGTTGGGCAGTCCCCAGAGCGGATGAAACTGGTCCTCGATCACCCACATCTCCTTGCGCGCGGTGATGTCGCCGTAAACCTCGATGGCGTCCTCCAGCGGACACAGCGGGTCAAACTCGCCGGATACCAGCAGCGTCGGGCACTGGATCTTCTCGACATAGCCCTTCACAGTCATTTCGCGTGCCATGGCGTCAAACTCGTCCTCATCCTCCATGCCCGCCATGTACATGAACTGCTGTTTGAAGCGGGGCGAGGACTGGGTGAAGATCGTGTTGTTCGGGTTGAAGCAGGCGACCGCGCTGACGAGAGCTGCCGGGCGGTGGTCATAACTTGCCAGTCGAAGCGACCAGTAACTGCCCATGGACACGCCGTAGACACCTATTTTGTCGTTGTCGACTTCCTCGCGGGTCTGCAGGTAGTCCATGACAGCCGCGCCGGCGCGCTCGTAGTTGTCGTCGACCGCACGGATCTTCTGCATGTTCGAGTTGCCCTGGCCGGGGCCATCCATGGAAATCACGTGCATGCCGCGCGCGATGAACGGGTTCTTTGTCGCCTTCGGCACAGCCTCCTTGGTCTGGTCCATGCCGGGTACGTAGATCACGCACGGCGCCTTGCGACGGTCCGGAAGCAGGTGCAGCAGGCAGGAGATCGTCTTGCCGTCGTAAAACGGCACTTCGACGCGCTCGATGGGATAGGCCGCCGTCTCGCAGCGCCGGTCCACCATCTCGCTCAGCTTTTCGTAGAGTTCGATCTTCACCGGGTTGTCGTCGTAGAAAATGGGGTGCTGCGCCATCCGGTACGCCTCGATCGCGTGGTCGTAGTGTTCGGTCGCGGTCACGTCGAGGCCCATCTCCTGCGCCTTGCGGCCCAACATGGCGTCGTGGTCGCCTTTCTTCGCCCACTGCTTGGGGAGCATCCGGTAATTGTGGGCACGCGTCGGGGTCTCCCAGTCGTCGCGTTCGAAGTTCTGGACACGCCCGCGCATGTTGAGCGCCAGGTCGAGCATCCACTGTTGGTCATCGCGCTTGGTGCGCAGCTTGCGGATCGCCATCTCGTTCTCTTTCTTCTGTCACTGCGGGTTATTTCGATATGCGTTCAAGCGCCTAACCGCTGCGAGTCGGCCGCGTAAACAGCCACACGCCTTCCGCATCAACGCCATAAAGCGGCTGCATGCTCATCTGTTCGGCGAGAACGATTCTGTCACTCAGGTTGTCCAGAGACCAAAACGTCCCGTCATCTCGTTCGACGACCAGGACAGCATGAGCCTCGGACTTCGGACCACGATGCAGAATGCCTATCACCAGGTGCAGGTGCGTTTCCGGCCAGCCGTGAAACGCCAGCGAAGTCGCTTTGGCAAGCGCATAGTCCTCGCAATCACCGCCGTGGATCAGTGCATCATCAAGCGTTGCCCAGAAATCGCTCGTCTTGTGAACGGCGTAATCAGATTTGTAGACGATCCTGGAGTTGATCAGTCGGTTCACACCCTCCAGAAGCGATGCCTGGGGCGTATTCGGTAAGGCGGAATTAGCCGCCCGCCATGCTGCTATATGATGCTCGGCGGAATTCAGCAGAACGTCATGTTGTGTTGCGACGTGATCGCGCCAAACTTGCAGGCGCGCCTCGATTTTCGCGACGTGACGATGCACCGGATGTTTGAAGTTGGCGTTGGCCGTTGCCGGCGGGACCGCAAGTGCGCCGCCGATCCCGGCTATGAGAAAACTTCTTCGTGAAAGCATGATTCTCAGTTTCCCGATCGGTGAGGCCTGAACTGCTCTTCGCCGAACAGCGTATCCCACGCCTTGCCCTTCGGCATCTCGGACTTTCGGTAATCGATCAAGGTCGCCTCTCCGGCCTCAACGGCCGGACGCGCCCGCACATCCTGCAGCCAGCGCCGTGTGTTCGGGTATTCGTCAATGTCCAAGCCGTAACCTTTCCAGAACCGCATCCAGGGATAGGTCGCGATGTCGGCGATTGTGTAGTCGTCTCCTGCAAGGTAGCGGTTCTGGCCCAGCCGCGTATCGGAGACGCGGAAGAGGCGCTCGACCTCTCGCTCATAGCGGCCGATGGCGTAGGGAATCTTCTCCGGCGCGTAGCGGCGAAAGTGACTCGACTGACCCATCATCGGGCCGACGCCGCCCATCTGCCACATCAGCCACTCCATCGTCGCGTAGTGTCCCGCCGGATCCGATTCTTCATCGGGCAGGAACTGCCCGGTTTTTCGGGCGAGGTAATAGAGGATCGCGCCTGTTTCGAAGATCGAGATTTCTTCGCCGTTCGGTCCGTCGGTGTCGACGATGGCGGGAATGCGGTTGTTCGGACTGATCGCCAGGAACTCCGGCGCGAACTGGTCGCCGCTCGTGATATCGACCGGGATCACCTCGTGCGCGAGTTCGCACTCGTGCAGCATGATATGGACCTTGTGCCCGTTGGGCGTCGGCCAGGAGTAGGCACGGATCATCTCGAACGCTCCGGACGCGGATTCGCAACCGGAGGAATTGGATGTCTTCTTGCCGCGGCGGTCAACCGCTGCAGCGCGCGGCGATCTCGTCGAGCCCGCTTTTTGGGGCAGGCAAAAATCATTGAATTTTTTGATTAACTGACCCGATTTGATAACAAATTAATTCCTATCCGGCATCAATTTCCGACGCCATGTGAATGGTGAGCCAGACCGTCGGAGTGCCGGGATCGGTCCGCTCGACCCGGTGGCGGCAATGGGCGGGCAGGAACAGGAAATCTCCGGGCCCCAGTTCGCGGTGTTCCGGTTCGTCCTCGATCCGGAGCCGTGCCGCACCTTGCAGCACGACGACCCATTCGTCGGATGTCTGGTCGTACCACTCGCCCGCCGGCGTGGACTGGCCATGCGAGACGATCCGCTCGATCCTGAGCCCGCTGCGCGCAAGCAACGTCTCGAGCACCTCCGCGCCGGATGCGTCGGGCAGGTCCTCGAACAGATTCCCGGATTCCCGGATGCCGCCCGCCACTAGCGGACCTGCACCTCGTCGCCCGTTTCGGCCGACGCGACAATCGCCTGAAGGATTTCCACGTTGTGCAGCAGGTGATCGCGCGTGAACCGGTAGTCACCCTGCCCCTGTGCCGCGTCGGCCCACTGCTCGAGGTTGGCCTTGACCGTGTTCTGGGACGCGTAGGTCTGGGTGGTGAGTTCCTCGTCGAGCCAGCGCGTGGTCAGCGTCGCCGGCTCCGGGATGTCGACGTTCGAGTTCTCCCGCGCCTCGCCCCAGCCCTTGTCCCCGAACACCTTGATCGCGCTGTGGAACGGCGTCGAGGCAATGTTGCACATGAAGCCGGTCACGCCGCTCTCGAACGAGAACTGGACGGCGACCACGTCGTTGCCCGGAAACAGGTCCGAGCGGCTGTTGGCGACGGCGCGCAGTCTCGACACGGGACCGGCGAGCGACTGGAAATAGTCGGTGATGTGCACCCCGAGCGCCGTCAGCGTGCCCAGCGGGGCCTGCTTCGAGTCTTTTCGCCAACTCGACCCCGAGGTCGATGCCTTGGTGAAGTTGTTGTGGGACCAGTTGCACTCGATGTGGATCAGCGTACCGAAGTCGTCCCCGTCCAGGTGAGACTTCATCGCCTCCAGCGCCGGCTCGAAACGACGCTCGTGGCCAATGCCGACCGCCTTGAGGCCTGCCTTGTCGCAGGCCTCCAGCATGCGCATTGCGGCGTCCGACGACAGCGCGAAGGGCTTCTCGCAGAAGATCTGCTTGCCCGCCGCGGCCGCCGCCAGCACCTGCTCCTCGTGCAGCGCGTGGGGGGTGACCAGGATGACCGCGTCAATGGAATCGTCGGCCAGCACGTCCTCGTAGCTGTCCCCGATTTCCATCCCGCGCACGGCGGCGAAGTCGCGAACCCCGTCGAGATTCACGTCGACACCGCGCGTGACGGCGATCTTGTCGCTGTCATCGAGGCAGGTGACGATCTGCTTGCCCCACCAGCCCAGTCCCACAACGGCTGCGTTCAACATCTTTTGCTT
>JAEPNS010000181.1:6571-6843 GCA_017643325.1 Alphaproteobacteria bacterium
GATCATCTTGGTGTTCAGGTAGGCCTCCATGGCCTCGAGCCCGCCTTCCGAGCCGTAGCCGGAATCCTTCACACCGCCGAACGGCACCTCGATCAGGCCGATGCCATGATGGTTGATCGACACCATGCCGCTCTCGAAGGCCGACCCGATGGCCTCGGCCGTCTTGGCGGAGTTGGTGTAGGCGTAGGCGGCCAGGCCGTAGTCGAGACGGTTCGCCTCCTCGACGACGGAATCGAAATCGCTGAAGGGCATGATCGGTGCGACGGGGCCGA
>JAEPNS010000182.1 GCA_017643325.1 Alphaproteobacteria bacterium
GGCGGGCTTCTCAGCATGAGGTTCGAAAATTCTACCTCACCGTGAGGAGCATGCGAAGCATGCGTCACGAAGGGTTCATCGCCTACAAATCCGCATAGACGTGCGTTTCCGCCTTCGCTCCCGGATGTGTGATCGCGCCGTAGCGGGCGTCGCCGACCGTCTGGGCGTACTTCCACAAGGTGCCGGACTGGTAGTTGGTCTCCAGCGGTTTCCACTTGGCGCGTCGGGCCTCCAGTTCGTCGTCGGACAGGTCCACGTCAAGCGTGCCCTTCTCGGCGTCGATGGTGATCATGTCGCCGGTCTGGATGAGGCCGATGGGGCCGCCGACCGCCGCCTCGGGGCCGACATGGCCGATGCAGAAACCGCGCGTACCGCCGGAGAAGCGCCCGTCGGTGATCAGCGCGACCTTGTCGCCCATCCCCTGGCCGTAGAGCGCACCCGTGGTGGATAGCATCTCGCGCATGCCAGGGCCGCCCTTCGGACCCTCGTTGCGGATGACGAGTACGTCGCCTTCCTCGTACTGCTTGTTCAGCACGGCCTGGAGGCAGTCCTCCTCGCGCTCGAACACGCGGGCCGGGCCGGTAAACACCAGCTTCTCCAGACCCGCAATCTTCACGATGGCGCCCTGGGGCGCGAGGTTGCCCATCAGGCCGACCACGCCGCCGGTCGACGACAACGCGTTGTCGAGCTTGCGCACCACGTCCTGCCCGGTCGGGAAGTCGACCGGCGCGTAGTTCTCGCCGATGGTCTTACCCGTCACGGTCATGCACTCCTCGTGCATGTGGCCGCCATCCAGAAGCTCCTTGATGACAATGCCGACGCCACCGACCTCGTAGAGATCCTTGGCGACGTAGCGGCCGCCCGGCTTCAGGTCCGCGATATAGGGCGTCTTGCGGAAGATCTCGCAGACGTCCATCAGGTCGAACTCGATCCCGGCTTCTGCCGCCATGGCCGGCAGGTGCAGGCCAGCGTTGGTCGAGCCGCCGGTCGCGGCGACGATGGCGGCCGCATTCTCGAACGCCTTGCGGGTCGCGATGTCGCGCGGGCGGAGCTGGGACTTCACCAGTTCCATCACCGCCTTGCCGCTGGCCACGGCGTATTCGTCGCGGTTCTCGTAGACCGCCGGTGCGCCCGCGGAATGCGGGATCGCGAGGCCGATGGCTTCCGACACGCAGGCCATCGTGTTGGCCGTGAACTGGCCGCCGCACGCGCCCGCCGACGGGCAGGCCGCACACTCGAGTTCCTTCAGGTCGGCGTCCGACATGTTGCCGGCCGCATTCGCGCCGACCCCCTCGAACACGTCGATGATGGTGACGTCCTTGCCCTTGAATGTTCCCGGCAGAATCGAGCCGCCATACATGAACACCGACGGGATGTTCAGGCGCAGCATGGCCATCATCAGGCCCGGCAGGGACTTGTCGCAGCCCGCCAGACCGACCAGCGCGTCGTAGGAGTGGCCGCGCACGGTCAGCTCGGTCGAATCCGCGATCACCTCGCGGCTGACCAGCGACGAGCGCATGCCGTCATGGCCCATGGCGATGCCATCGGTCACGGTGATGGTGGTGAACTCGCGCGGGGTCCCGCCCGCCTCGCGAACGCCGGCCTTCGCCGCCTGCGCCTGGCGCGACAGCGCGATGTTGCACGGGGCGGCCTCGTTCCAGGTGGTGACGACACCGACGAAGGGCTGCTTGATCTCCTCCTCGGTCATTCCCATCGCGTAGTAGAACGCGCGATGGGGCGCGGAGGTGTTGCCGACCGAAACGTGGCGGCTCGGAAGCCTGGATTTATCCCATTCGCCGCCGGGCGTGTTGCCGTCCATGGTAGTCCCCTTCCCTGAATTCCGGGATTACGAAAGTTGTGTCGCGCGGAGGATACTCCCGCCGGGTGAGCGAGGCCAGACGCGGCGACCACACCAATCGTCACCCCTGCGCGGGCAGGGATCGCGGGATGTTCGAGACAAAAAAGTTGGTCACCCCTGCGAAGGCAGGTTCGCAAGATCTTCGAGACAAGAAATTTCGTCACCCCTGCGAAAGCAGGGGTCCATTAACGCCGATGCCCGACCAGGCGAGCGACTGGGTCAATGGGTCCCTGCTTTCGCAGGGACGACGAGCGAGTTTTCGTTGGCAACTCTGCTTTCGCAGGCGTGACGAGAGGTGCTGGACGGACGCCCTACTCCGCCGCCTCGACCTTGTGCTTGCCGGTTGTCCAGCCGGACTCCGTCAGCAGGCGGTTGCCGACGTCGACCGGGATCGCCTCCAGGTCGGTTGCCATGCTGTCGTTCCAGCGGTTGAGGAACCCGTAGAAGGCGACGACCGCGTTGATCTCGACAATCTCGGCGTCAGTGAAGAATTCGCGCAGCCGCTCGATGTGCCGGTCCTCGACCAGGTTCGGCACCGCGGCGGCGCACTGGGCGAACTCCAACGCTGCCTTTTCGGCGTCGGTGAACAGGTCGCTGGTCTCGTATTCCCAAACGGCCGCGACCTTGGCCTCGTCGATGTCGTAGCCCGGCTGCATGGCGTTCGACGCCGTGTGCGAGACGCAGTACTGGCAGCCCGCCGTGCGGCTCGCGACGTTGCCGACCAGCGCCTTCAGGCCCGGCGTCACGTTTCCATACTGCGTGAACACGGCGCTCGCCATGTCGACGAAGGCTTTGAAGATCGGCGGCCGGTGCGCCATCGTGAACTGGGCGTTGGTGACGAAGCCCATCCGCTCCATCGAGCGCTCGAAATAGGGTTCGAGTTCGGGCAAGTCTTCGCGTTTCAGCGCGGGGATGCGGGACATGGTGGGCCTCGGCAGAAAAATGGAACGGCTCCCGAACCTTACTTGCCCGGGTGGCGTTTTGTCCTGTCTTTCGACCCGAGCATCGCGTCACGTCGATACTGGTTATCCCGGTCTAGTTCGTTATCGTCGAGCGGAGGGTTGCGTCTGCCTGGTAGATGACGACACCGTCCAAGCGGATCTGGTCGACGGTCCAAGACGTACCGCTGTCCCCGTGCGCCGCGCGAAGCCGTCGCGTGGTCTCACTCACGAACTGGCGCGCGTCGGCTTCCAGCTCGAGCGTTTCGCCGCCCACGCCGAGCGTACCTTCGACGAGCCACGTGTCCTTACCGGTCGACACTACCGAATCGCAGGAATAGGAGCTCACGTCCTTGAACACGGGATTGTTGCGGATGATATCGCTGACGATCAGCGACGTGATGAAACATGCGTTCTGTGCCTCGCCCTCCAGCTTCCGGTTCATCTCGGCGACACCGGCCCTGACGGGCGGAACGAATATGTTCTCACCGCCGCCGGACCGTGGCGCCCCGCCCGTGGTCTGCTGACATGCCACAAGCGCAAGCAAGGCGATGCATCCCGCTATGGAAAGCGCAAACCTTCCTGCCATGAAATATCCTCCCGCCGGTCCTTGTTTCACACGGCCGATCCGCCTAGCGCGACAGATCGATCACCTCATCCTCGAAGACATACCGGGTTGCGTCCAATCTCGAACCGTCTCCGGGACCGCGTCGCGGCATACTTGCGCTCTATCTGTTGGGCGTGTGGGAGATGATACCGTCGAGGACCACCCTGAGGGGTGTGATCTTGGTTTGAACGGTTTCACCACCGTACTTGTTCTTCCGTTCGACGACCTCGGACGCACCGACGTCCAGATCGACCACGGTATCGTGGGGTCCGATATCGCTCCTGAGATTTCCCACGACACGCCACCGGCCTTCGGAAAGTTCACTGACTTCCATGCAACGGTACGTCTCGATTTCGAGGTTCCCCGGAAGGGTGCCGTTCCTGATGAGGTCGGCGAGCCAGACAATCGAGATCGTACACGGCGTATGACGTTCGTCCCCGGAACCGAACGTCTCGTATGCCGCCTTGAAAGCCGGCGCGGGATCCTGCGCGCGCGGCGCGCCGAACCGCTGGGTCTGACACCCGGTCAGGATACCCGCCGCAAGGACGATGGCGATCGCGAGCTTGACAGATATGCTCATGGCTCGTCGTCTCAAGCCGCCTTCAGCCGCTCCAGCGCGCTTTCGAGCTTGGCTCTGGTCTCGGCGGCGTCGGCGCGGCGGGTGCGTTGTTCCTCGACGACCTCTTCGGGCGCCTTCGACGTGAAGTTCTCGTTGGCGAGCTTTTTGTCGTAGCCGGTGATCTCCTTGTCGAGCTTCTCGATCTCCTTCGACAGGCGCGCGCGTTCGGCGTCGAGGTCGATCACGTCGGCCAGCGGCAACGCGAGCGTTGCCTCGTCGATCACGGTCTGGACCGCGCCCGACGGCACGTCGGCGTCGACGGCAATGTCCCCGAGGCGCGCGAGGCGCAGGACCTGGTCACGGTTGCGCTCCAGCCTTGCCTTCGTCTCGTCGGACGCTCCGCGCAGGATCGCGGGGATTTTCGCTCCGGCGGGTACGTTGAGCTCGTTCCGCACGGTGCGCACCTCGGAGATCAGGCGCACGGCCCAGTCGAGCTCCGCCTTCGACGCTTCGTCAACCGGTGCGATGTCGGCGGCGGGCCATGCCGCATGGATCAGCATGCCGTCTCCGTCGCCGAAGCTCTCCCAGAGTTCCTCTGTGATGAACGGCATGAAGGGGTGCAGGATCTTGAGGACCTGCTGCAACACCCAGCCCGCGGTCGCGCGGGTTTCGGCCTTGGCGGCCTCGTCGTCGCCCTGCAGGACCGGCTTGGCGAACTCCACGTACCAGTCGCAGAAGGTGTGCCAGGTGAACTGGTAGATGCCGCCGGCCGCCTGGTCGAACTTGTACTCCTCCAGCGCGGTGTGGACGTTGCCGGCCGTCTCGGCCACGCCTCCGACGATCCACTTGTTGAGGGTGAGCTTTACCGCCGCCGGGTCGAAGTCCGCCGGGGCAGCGCATTCGTTCATCTGGCAGAAGCGCGCGGCGTTCCAGAGTTTCGTGCCGAAGTTCCGGTAGCCCTGCACCCGCGACGTGGCCAGCTTGATGTCCCGGCCCATGGCGGCCATGGCTGTCAGCGTAAAGCGCAGCGCGTCGGCCCCGAACTCGTCGATGAGTTCGAGCGGGTCCATCACGTTGCCCTTCGACTTGGACATCTTCGCGCCCTTCTCGTCGCGGACGAGCGCGTGGATGTAGACGTCGGAGAACGGCACCTCGTCCATGAAGTGGATGCCGGCCATCATCATCCGGGCGACCCAGAAGAAGATGATGTCGAAGCCGGTGACGAGTGTACTGGTCGGGTAGTAGCGCGCCAGTTCCGGCGTCTCGTCCGGCCAGCCGAGCGTCGAGAACGGCCACAGCGCCGAGGAGAACCACGTGTCGAGCACGTCCGGGTCGCGGACCAGTTTCACGTCATTGCCGTAGTGAGTGCGCGCGGCTTCGGCGGCGGCCTGTTCGCTCTCGGCGACGAACACTTCACCGTCCGGGCCGTACCAGGCCGGGATCTGGTGGCCCCACCAGAGCTGGCGGGAGATGCACCAGGGCTGGATGTTCCGCAGCCATTCGAAATAGGTCTTCGACCAGTTTTCGGGCACGAACCGCGTCCTGCCCTGCTCCACGGCCTCGACAGCGGGCTTCGCCAGCGTGGCCGCGTCGACGTACCACTGGTCGGTCAGCCACGGCTCGATCACCACGTCGGAACGGTCGCCGTAGGGCACGGTGTGCCTGTGGGGCTCGATCCTGTCGAGCAGGCCGCGTTCTTCCATCTCGGCGACCACCAGCTTACGCGCCTCGAAGCGGTCGAGGCCGTTGTACTTCGCGATGGCCGCGTCGGGATCGCCCCATTCGTCCGCGGCGGTGTCCGCGCGGAACTCGTCACTGTCGATGGCGACGTTGGCCGAGGCGTCGAACACGTTGATGGTGCCGAGATCGCCGCGCTTGCCGACCTCGAAGTCGTTGAAGTCGTGCGCCGGGGTGATCTTCACCGCGCCCGAGCCCTGTTCCGGGTCGGCATACTCGTCGGCGACGATCTTCAGCTTGCGGCCGACGATGGGCAGGATCGCGTTCCTGCCGATCACGTCCGCCCAGCGTTCGTCGTCCGGGTGCACGGCCACGCCCGTGTCGCCGAGCATGGTCTCGGGCCGCGTGGTCGCGACGGTGACGAAACGGTCTTTCTCACCCTCGATGGGATAGCGGAAATACCAGAGGTTCCCGTCGACCTCCTTCTGCACCACCTCCAGGTCGGAGATCGCGGTGTGCAGTTTCGGGTCCCAGTTGACCAGCCGCTGGTCCTTGTAGATCAGGCCCTGCTTGTGAAGCTCCACGAACACCTTGAGAACGGCGCGCGACAGACCCTCGTCCATGGTGAAGCGTTCGCGCGACCAGTCACACGACGCGCCAAGACGCTTGAGCTGGTTGATGATCGTGCCGCCGGACTCCTCTTTCCACTCCCAGACCTTGTCGAGGAAGTCCTCGCGCCCGATCAGGTTCTCGTTGCGGTCGTCGAGCCGGCGCCCGCGGTCGAGCACGATCCCCTGCTCGCCGAGCTGGCGCTCGACCACCATCTGGGTCGCGATGCCGGCATGGTCGGTCCCCGGTTGCCAGAGAACGTCGTAGCCCTGCATCCGCTTCCAGCGGATCAGCAGGTCCTGCAGGGTGTTGTTGAGCGCGTGGCCCATGTGCAGGCTGCCAGTGACGTTCGGCGGCGGGATAACGATGGTGTAGGTCGCATTGTCGGTGCGGCCACAGGCGAACGCGCCGGAGTCCTCCCAGCGCTGGTACAGCCGCGCCTCGATCTCGGCGGGCGAATAGGTCTTTTCGAGCGTCGTCATGGTCCGAGCGACAGAATGGTTACGCGGGCCAAGCTGTTTAGCGAAGCCCGGGCGCGGCGGCTAGACCAAATGACGGCTGTGCGACGGGCTATTTCTTCGCCCGGCTG
>JAEPNS010000183.1 GCA_017643325.1 Alphaproteobacteria bacterium
ACATCGACGCGCGCAGCCTGAAGGCCATAGACGTCTGGCCGTGGCCGCGGTCCATCCACGGGGCGGTCGTCGACAGCCTGAACGCCGCGGGCGTGGCGGGGATCGCGTTCGATATCGATTTCAGTTCGCGCTCGCGCGATATCGAGGATTTCGCCTTTGCGGACGCGATCGAGCGTTCGAACGCCCCGGTCATCCTCGCGGCCGTCGAGCAGGTGGCGAAATCGGGCGACGGCGGCGCTTACCTGTCGTTCAATCCGCCGATTCCGCCGCTCGCCAAACACGCAGAGCCGGGTCTCGTGAACGTGTTCCCGGGAACCGATGCGTTCATACGCTACTTCCCGGCCGGCGCCGTGATCGACGGCGAGGCGATTGCTTCGCTGCCGTTCGCCCTTGCCGACGTCTCGTTCGAGGGGCAGGCGCCGATCCGGGTCGACTACGGCATCCGCCCCGAGACGGTGCCGCGCTACTCCTATGTCGACGTGCTGGCGGGCAATGTTCCGGCCGAGGCCCTGGCCGGGCGGTCCGTGATCGTGGGCGCCACGGCCATCGAGCTCGGCGACCAGTTTGCCGCGCCGGTCTACGGTATTATCGACGGGCCCATGCTCCAGGCGCTCGCGTTCGAGACTCTGGTCCAGGGGCGCGGGCTGGTGACGGTCGGGATGATTGTCCCGATCGCGCTCGTGATCGCGCTGGCGGCAGCATGGCTTATGGTGTCACGCCGCCACTGGGGCTTGCGTGCCGTTGCCGTCGCCGCTGTCCTCCTCGCAACGCAACTGGTCGCGCTCGCCCTGCAGCACAAGCTCGCGCTTCTCCTGCCCACCGCGGTCGTCGGGACGATGGTGCTCTGCTGTTTCGCCATCGACCTGTTCAGGGATATCGAGAAGCAGGCGGTGACAATCTTCCGGCAGGGCATCGTGCTGATGCGCAACGGCCGCACGCTGGACCGGATCGTGTCCGACAGCTTCGACGGGATCATCACGACAAACGAGGACGGGCTGATCGAAATCTTCAACCCCGCCGCCGAGCAGGTGACAGGGTTGCAGAGCAGAAAGGCCAAGGGTCAGCCGATCGAACAGATCCTGCCCGGAGCCAGCGCGCCGGTTCGTGAATCCGTCGAGGCGGGCGATATGGAGCCCGGGCCGCTGATGATCGAGCCCGTCGAGATGGACATGCCGCGCGACGACGGGACGGTGGTGCCGATCGAGTACAGCGTCAGCCGCTCGAGTGTTCCCGTCGCGGGCGCGGCAGGGCGCAGGAGCACCGAGGAACGCCCCATCTACACCTACACCTTCCGCGACATCACACGGCGCAAGGAAGCGGAAGACGAACTCCGTGCGGCGAAGGAAACGGCCGAATCCGCAAACCGGGCGAAGACCGAGTTCCTCGCCAACATGAGCCACGAACTGCGCACGCCCCTCAACGCGGTCATCGGGTTCTCCGAGCTGATGAAGGACGAGTCGTTCGGACCCATGGGCTGTGAGGAATATCTCGAGTACTCCGGCGTGATCCATGACAGTGGCAACCACCTTCTGTCCGTCATCAACGACATCCTCGATATTTCGCGGATCGAGACCGGGGCATTCGATCTCAACGAGGAACCGTTCGACCTTGGCGGGGCGCTTCGCGGTTGCGTCCGGATTGCCCAGGGCTGGCAGACGAAGCAGCCGCGCAAGTTCGCGATCGAGGTGCCGGACGAGCTTCCCTGGATGGTCGGGGACGAGCGCCTGATCCGCCAGATCGCGCTCAACCTGATGTCGAATTCCTTCAAGTTCACCGAGGACGACACGGGGACGGTCTCGCTCCGGGCAGGGCTTACCGGAGGCGGCGATCTCGAGATCGAGGTCGCGGACAACGGGATCGGCATACCCGAAGAGGATATTCCGCGCCTGACCGAGGCCTTCTACCAGGTCGACGGTTCGCTCGCGCGCAACCACGACGGCACCGGCCTTGGTCTCTCTCTCGTCAAGACATTCATCGAGGCGCATGAGGGCACCCTGCTGATCACCAGCAAGCTGGAGGTCGGGACGCGGGTCCGGGTCACACTCCCGGCGAAGCGCATCTGTACCCGGCCCGCGGATGTGGCCGACGACAACGCCACTGCTATATTTGCCTCCTGACGCGCGCTTCGGCGCGCAAGCCCGGAGGTTGCGATGCGCTTTGCACTGGTCAGAAAGGACAAGCCCGGCATGGCCGATCTGCGCGCGCGGCTGCAACCGGAGCACGCGGCCTACCAGGCGCCGTTCCTGCCGATGATCGTGTTCGGGGGCGGGATGGTGGCCGATGGGGTCGACACGTCCGGCGACGTCGACATCCGCGACGTGATCGGAAATGTGCTGGTGTTCGAGGCACCCGATCGCCGCGCTGTCGAGGACTTCCATGCGAACGACCCCTACACCCGTGAGGGCCTGTTCGAGACGGCGATCATCGAGGCGCTCTGGCAGCGCGTACCCGACCCGAACGGATAGCGCCGCGAATCGCCGGCGGGTGGCACGCTGGCACCTCCTCACCGGGGGGCACCATGACCGCGTATATCCAGCCCGTGCTGGGCCTGATCGTTCTTGTCGCCATCGCGTGGCTGCTCAGCGAGAACCGCCGGCGCGCATCGATCCGCATCGTCCTGATCGGCGTTGCGATCCAGCTGGCCTTTGCAGCCGTCGCGCTGTCGGTCCCCGTCGTGCGCGAGGCCATCAGTGCGGTGAACGGTATCGTGCTCGCCCTCGATGCGGCGACCCGGGCCGGGACGAGCCTCGTCTTCGGTTTCCTCGGCGGCGGCGATCTCCCGTTCCAGGAGAGTTTCCCTGGCGCGAGCTTCGTGCTCGCATTCCGCGCGCTTCCGATCGTGCTCGTCCTGTCGGCTCTTTCGGCGGTGCTCTGGCACTGGGGCGTGATGCCGCGTGTGATTCGCGGTTTTGCGCTCGCGCTGCGCTCGACACTGCGGATCGACGGACCTGTCTCCGTGGGCGCGGCCGCGAACATCTTCGTCGGCATGGTCGAGGCCGCGATCCTGATCCGGCCGCACCTGCGTTCCATGAGCCGCGCGGACCTGTTCGTGACCATGACCTGCGGGCTGACGACCATCGCCGGGACCGTTCTGGTGCTCTACGCGACCTTCCTCGCGAACGTGATCGAGAACGCGGCCGGGCATCTGCTGGTTGCGTCCCTGATTTCGGCGCCCGCCGCGATCGTGATCGCCCGCCTGATGATCCCGGCGGCGGAGTCCGGGGACGCTCCGGTCTCGTCGCGAATGGCGGTCGACGACGCGCTCGCGTCCGGCAAGGGCATGTACGACGGGACAATGGATGCGCTCGTGCAGGGCACGCAGGACGGTCTCCGGCTGTTGCTGAGCATCATCGCGATGCTCATCGTCTTCGTGGCGATGGTGGCGCTTGTGAACCAGGTCCTTGGCCTCGCGCCCGACGTGTGGGGCGCACCGCTGACGCTCGAGCGCATGCTCGGCTGGGCGCTGGCACCGATCGCGTGGCTGATCGGGATTCCCTGGTCGGAGGCGACCATCGCGGGCGGGCTGATCGGCACGAAGATCGTTCTCAACGAGCTGATCGCCTATCTCCAGCTCTCGGGCGCACCCGCCGATACCCTGTCGGACCGGTCGCGGATCATCCTGCTCTATGCGCTTTGCAGTTTTGCGAATTTCGGGAGCGTGGGGATCATGCTTGCCGGCATGGTCGCGATGGCGCCGGAGCGCAAGTCCGAACTGATCGAACTGGGCCTGAAGGCGCTGGTGGCGGGCACGATCGCGACATGCATGACCGGCGCCGTTGTGGGCTTGATCGTCTGATACGCAGCTTCGTGTTAGACTGACCGGTTATACGAGAAACCGGTCTCACAGGTGTTGCCATCAACGCGCCACGACCCTTCGACGAAGCCGAACGCAAGCGCTTCCACAACCTGCTCACCCTCGCGAAGGAAAGCCCCTTCGAGGGGGAGCGCACGGCTGCGCTCGCGGCTGCGGAGCGGATGGCCAAGGCGCGCGGCATGACCCTGCACGAAGCGGCGACGGGCGGACCCGCCCCCGAGCGCCCGGAACCGATGCGCCCGCGCGGTGCACGCACGCCGTCCGGCCAGGCCCGCGGGATGGCGCGCGCGGCGCAGATGATGGACGGCTGGATTCGCAACGACAAGGCGCGCCGTGACGCGGCCATGGAGGAGGCGCGCGCGCGCGGGCTCGACGCCGAGGAACGGCGCAAGGAAGCGGCCGAGATCAACCGCCGGATCCGGCGCAACAACCGCAAGCGCGATCCGAAAAGTCATGCCCGCGTGCTGCTGGCGGAGACCTCTCTGCCGCTGGAAGAGATCTGCTCGCTGACCGGCCTCGATATCTATGAGGTGGTGGGCATGAAGCTGAAGATGCGGGCGTCGGGCGCAGGCTAGCCGGGAAGGCTGTCCGGTTCGCCGGCGAAGGCGCCGCGGACGAATTTCATGTATGTCCCGACGACGCGGTCGGGGAGCTTTCCACGATCCAGTCCGAACCGCAGCGTCAGGTAGCTTCGGGCAGCCATCAGAAGGTAGACCACGGTTTCCAGTTCGCTTTCCTCGAACGGGCCGAGTTCACCGCGCGCGAGGCCGCGGCGCAGCGCGGCGACGTAACGCCGGGTCAGCTCCTCGAAGTGTTGCCGGTGTGCGGCCGGGGCCATCGTCTCGGCTTCGTTGAGGATGCGGTAGAAGCCCGGGTTCTCCGCCAGGTATTCGAAGAACGCCCGGAACCCGCGCTCTTCCATCTCCAGAGTGGTCCCGCTGCCGGCGACCCGCGTCCCGACAAACTCGATCAGGTCCTGGCCGAGTTCCGGGAGCAGGATGTCGAACAGCGCCTGACGGGTCTCGAAGTAGTTGTAGAAGGTGCCCAGCGCCACATTGGCACGCTGGGTAATCCTGGCAATCGACGCTTCGGCATACCCGTGTTCGCCGACGACATGCGCGGCGGCCTCGATCAGTGCGCGCCGGGTCGCCTGTGCCTTTTCGGCGCGGGTCGGGCGGCCGGAAGATTTCTTTCGGGTCGAAACAGACATCGGTATCGGCATCCAGTGTCGCCAAGACGGTGCACCGTTGCAAGTAAATATGAACAATGAACCATCATTCATAATTGTTGACTCGCGAAGGTGTCATTGCGATAGTTTGCGAACCACGAACGCGCGTCTTGGGGGAACCATGAACTACGACGACTACGAAGCGATCAGTGCCGAGCGGAACGGGCGAATCCTGACGCTGACGATGTCGCGCCCGGGGACCATGAACGCGGTCGACGCGATCCTGCATGAAGAGCTCTCGCGCATTTTCTATGACGTCGATGCCGACCACGATGCGGACGTCGTGATCCTGACGGGCGAAGGCAATGCGTTCTGCGCAGGCGGCGACCTGAAATGGCTGAACGACATGCACGGCGACCCGGCCGCGTTCGCGCGCACGGTCTGGGAGGGCAAGCGGCTGGTCAACGGCTTGCTCGACCTCGAGAAACCAATCATTGCCCGCCTGCCGGGGCACGCCATCGGGTTGGGGTGCACCATCGCGCTCTATTGCGACATCATCTACGCGGCCGAGGGGGCCAAGCTCGGCGATCCCCACGTGTCGGTCGGACTGGTGGCCGGCGACGGCGGCGCGGTGATCTGGCCGCAGCTCATCGGATATGCCCGCGCCAAGGAATATCTCATGACCGGCGACCTGCTGACCGCGGGCCAGGCGGCCGAGATCGGCCTGATCAACCATGCAGTGCCCGCCGGCGACCTGGACGGCGCGGTCAACGCGATGGCTGAACGCCTCGCCGGCGGCGCGATCAACGCGATCAAGTGGACCAAGGCGTCGGTGAACGCCGGGCTGAAGCAGGCGGCGAACGCGGTTCTCGACACGGCCTTCAACTTCGAGGCGATGTCGCAGATGACCCAGGACCACAAGATCGCGACGGATGCGTTCCTGAAGAAGGAAACACCGAAGTTTTCCGGCAAGTAGGCGGAGCGTGCGATGGAGCATTTCCAGGAAGCCGAACATGTCACGATGCTGCGCGACACGGTGCGCCGGTTCGTCGAGAACGAGATGCCGCGTGAGGAGGCGCAGCGCTGGGACCGTGAGAACGACTTTCCGCGCGACATCTTCGAGAAGCTGTCGGCGCTCGGCGTAAACGCGCTGACTGTACCCGAGGAATACGGCGGCGCGGGGCGGGACATCACCGCGACCATGGTCGTGATTGAGGAGCTTGCGCGCCGGTCGATGGCGGTCGCTGTTCCCTACATCATGTGCTCCTGCTACGGCGGCATGAACATCGAGGAGGTCGGCAGCGAGGAGCAAAAGAAGGAACTCCTGCCGAAACTGGCCGAGGGCAAGCTGCTGTTCGCCTACGGCATCTCGGAGCCCGACGTCGGCGCGGATGTCGCGAGCGTTCGCACGACCGCCGAGCGCAAGGGAAATGGCGGGACGGTGACGATCAACGGGGCGAAGCGCTTCTGCTCCGGCGCAAACATCGCCGACTACATCTATACGGTCGTGAAAAGCGACCGTGACGGCGAGCGGTACAGGAACCTGTCGATCGCCCTGATCCCGCCGGACGCCGAGGGTGTGACCATCGAGGTGCAGAACGCGATGGGCATGAAGGGCGCGTCGACCTGCGACGTCACGTTCGAGGATGTCGAAATACCCGTCGAGAATATTGTTGGCGGCGAGGAGGGCTGGAATGACGGCTGGCGGCGCATTGTCGGACCCGGCCTCGACGTTGAAAAGATCGAGGTTGCCGCGCTGGCGCTTGGCAACGCGGCGGCCGCCGTGGACGATGCGTGGGAATACTCCCAGGAGCGCAAGCAGTTCGGGAAACCCGTCTCCGCATTCCAGTC
>JAEPNS010000184.1:0-6523 GCA_017643325.1 Alphaproteobacteria bacterium
CGAAACGGTCAGCCCGGCGTCCCAGCCGCGCGGCACCCGCGAGATCCGGAAGGCCGGAACTTCGGCGCCCGCGCCCCGGATCGTCTGTGCCGTGTAGCCGATCTTGTCGAAATAGGTCGCGAGTTCGTCCGCAGACCCGATCCGCACGCGCCCGGTATCCAGGGCCACACGCGCGAAAACCGCGCCGGCGATTGCGAGACATGCCGCGAAGGCGAGCATCGCCATCCGCCGTTGTCGGGTCGGGCGAGCAGGTTTGTTGTCCGATGTCGCCATGACGTTGGTCGCCGTTCGGAATGCGCGCACGCGGGCCAAATCGCCTTGGCGTTTAGCACAGGGATTGCCTACAGTCTGCGCTTCCTTATACCGGCGGAAACAAACCGCCGAACACTCACAGGGAGGACCAGATATGGCCGACGGCGTACCCACACGTACACAGATTCTCGAAGCCAGCGGCGACATGCTCAAATGGCAGGTCTATGTCGTTCACACCTATCCGACGAACGGCCTGGGCCCGGTGATGGAAAACATCGGTCCGCATCTCGCGCATCAGGCGAAGATGGAAGCGGAAGGGATCTTCATCGCCGCCGGGCCGCATTGGGAAGACGACGAGGAGACGTGGGGCGGCGAAGGTATGTTCGTTCTCCGCGCCCGGGACCTGGCGCACGCCAAGGAACTCGCAGCTGCCGATCCGATGCACACGAGCGGAGCCCGCGAATTCCGTGTAAGGCCATGGCTGATCAACGAGGGTACGATCACGGTGAAGGTGAACTTCGCCTCGGGGACCCGCGAGGTTTCCTAGCAATACCAAATACTTGTAACGAAAGCGGCCACCCCGGGGTGGCCGTTTTTGTTTCGTCGCGAATCCGGAGTAATTGGCAGGCTAATTGCGTCTATGCTGTAGACAGTGACGTCACTGACGCAAATTGAGACAAGGTAGACTCCCGATGAAAAAGGTTCTGATCGGACTGGGTGTCCTGGTGATACTCGTCGCCGTAGGCGTATTCGTGTTTCTGGGCAGCCTGAACGATATCGTCCGCGCCGCGGTCGAGAAGGTCGGCTCCGACATGACCCAGACCAATGTCACCCTCAACGAGGTCGATATCGAACTCACCTCCGGCAAGGGCGCATTGCGCGGCTTCAGCGTGACCAACCCGAACGGGTTCAGCGACGACGACGCGTTCAAGTTCGACGAGGTTGCCGTTACGCTCGACCTCACCACGGTTCGCAGCGACCCGGTTGTGGTCAAGGAAGTGGTGATCCAGGGTCCGGACGTCGTCTATGAGTTCGGCAAGGACGGCGGGAGCAACCTCGAGACGCTGAACAACAACGTTCAGTCCAAGGCCGGCTCCGGCGGAGGGGGCAGCGCCAGCAAGGGCGAGACCCCGAACATCGTGATCGAGAACCTGTACCTGCGCGACGGCAGCGTTTCGGTGATCGCACCGCTGCTGAACGAGAAGATGTCGGTGCCGCTGCCGACCATCCACCTCAAGGACATCGGCAAGGACGGAAAAGGCGCGACGCCCGAGGAAATCGCGGACCAGGTCATGGCCGCCGTGCTGAAGGGCGCGCAGGATGCCGTGGCCCAGGCCAAGATCGATGTCGAGAAACTGACCGGCGCGGCGATGGAAGAGGCGGGCAAGGCCGCGGGCGAGGCCCAGAAAGCCATCGAGGATGCGACTTCGGGCGCCGGCGACATAGGCAAGGATGCAGGAGACGCAATCAAGGGCCTGATCGGTCGCTAGCGAATCCATACGCAACACGCGATACCAAAGGGGCGGCTGGCGGGCCGCCCCTTTCTGGTTTGCGGACACGACAACGGAAGCATGGAGCAAATTTGCCCGGTTTGCGGTGCTGACGATCCGCAGGAGTTCATGGAGGTGGACGGCAAGCCTTACCGCCGCTGCCTGACCTGCATCGCGACATGGCTTGCCCCGGCCCACCGGCTTTCCGCGGACCTCGAGCGCGCCCACTACCTGCTGCACGAGAATGACGACAGCGATGGATACCGCGCATTCCTCGGGCGCCTCGCGGAGCCGCTCCTGGACAGGCTCCCTCCGCGACAGTCGGGGCTCGATTTCGGATGCGGCCCGGGTCCCGTCCTCGCACAGATGCTGACGCATGCGGGACACGACATGGCGACGTTCGATCCCTTTTTTGCCGATAACCCGGATGTTCTGGAGCGGAGCTACGATTTCGTCACCTGCACCGAGGTCATTGAGCATTTTCACGAACCGCGCCGCGAATTCGACCGGCTGGATGGTCTGCTTCATACCGGCGGCTGGCTTGCAGTCATGACGTGCTTCCAGACCAACGACAGCAGGTTTGCGAACTGGCACTACCGGCGTGATCCAACACATGTCGTCTTCTATCGTGAGGACACCCTGCGGCTGATCGCCCGCCAGCGCGGCTGGAGCTGCGAAATCCCCGCAAAGGACGTTGCGCTGATGCAGAAGAACGGGAAGGGCAACGGGGCATGAGCACGAACCCAGAAGAGGTTCTGAAGAACGTGTTCGGGTTCCCGGGATTCCGGCCTGGCCAGCGCGAGATCGTAGACCGGCTGCTCGCAGGCACGAACACGCTTTCCGTGATGCCGACGGGGGCGGGCAAGTCCATTTGCTATCAGGTCCCGGCGTTGATGGGCGAACGCCTCACCGTCGTGGTCTCGCCTCTTGTCGCGCTCATGGACGACCAGGTCGCCGCGCTTCAGGCGAACGGCGCGCCCGCCGTGACGATCCACTCGAACCGCGCGCGGCCGGACAACGTTGCCGACTGGCGCATGGTGGCCGACGGCACGGCCCGGGTCCTGTATCTCTCGCCCGAGCGCCTCATGACGCCGCGGATGCTGGCAGCGTTGGAATCACTAAAGCCTGCGATGTTCATTGTCGACGAGGCGCACTGCATCTCGAAATGGGGATTCAGCTTCCGGCCTGAATACGAGGCCCTGTCCGAACTGCGCGTGCGTTTCCCGGACGCTACGCTGGGCGCGTTCACGGCCACGGCGGATGCCGCAACCCGGCGCGATATCGTCGCGCGCCTTTTCGGTGGCAAGGGCGATGTCGTGGTCCGCGGGTTCGACCGTCCGAACCTCCAGCTTGCCGTCACGCCGAAAACCGACTGGCGCGCCCAGCTACTGGATTTCCTCGAACCCCGACGTGATGCGTCCGGAATCGTCTACTGCCTCTCGAGACGGCTTACCGAAGAGGTTGCGCAAATGCTCGGTGATGCCGGGTTCCGGGCACTGCCGTATCACGCCGGACTGGACCAGCACGTGCGTCGCGAGAACCAGGAAGCCTTCATGGCCGAGGACGGCTTGGTCATGGTCGCGACCATCGCGTTCGGCATGGGCATCGACAAACCCGATATCCGCTACGTTTTCCATCTCAACATGCCAGGCAGCATGGAGGCCTATTACCAGGAGATCGGCCGCGCCGGACGCGACGGAAACCCGGCCGATGTGCGCATGCTCTACGGGCTCGATGACATCCGGATGCGGCGCCAGTTCATCGCGCAGGACGAGGGCGACGAGGAGCACAAACGCCGCGAACACAAGCGGCTCGACGCGCTGCTCGCCTATGCCGAGGCGACGCGCTGCCGCCGGGTTTCGCTGCTCACATATTTCGGGGAGGAGAGCGAGGCCTGCGGCAACTGCGACCTGTGCCTCGATCCGCCCGAGTTGATCGACGGCACCGATGATGCGCGCGCCGTTCTCGCCGTTGTATCGGCGACCGGCCAGATGTTCGGCGTCGCGCACGTAATCGACGTTCTGCGTGGAGCCGACACCGCAAAGGTGCGCGAACGCGGCCACGAGCGTCTTTCGGCCTACGGAACAGGCGCGCACAAGGCCAAACCATTCTGGCAGGCGTTTATCCGACAGGTTGTCGCCGCCGGATATCTTTCGATCGATGTCGAGGGCTATGGCGGCCTCAAGCTGACCCAGCGCTCGGACGCGCTTTTGCAGGGCGACGAACGGTTCGAGTACCGGGACATTCCCAGATCCCGTCCCACGCGAAAGTCACGCCGGGCCGATGTCGAAACGGACGACATCGACAACGCGTTGTTCGCGCAACTCAAAGCGTTGCGGCGCGACCTGGCCGTCGAACGGAACGTTCCGGCCTACGTGGTGTTCTCGGACGCCACGCTGCGCGACATGTGCGCGTTGATGCCCCAGGACCTGGACACGCTCGCGCTGGTCAACGGCGTCGGGCCGAAAAAGCTGGAGAGTTTCGGGGAGGCGTTCCTGGGAGCCGTTCGCGCCCACGCCGAGCGGACGGCCTAGCCCCCGCTCAATCCGCGGGTCATGTAGAAACTCAGCGGATCCTCCACATACGAAGCGAACGGGCCGCACGCGACGAAGCCGTGCTTGAAATACAGGGCGCGGGCAGGTGCGAAAAACTCCATAGAACCGGTCTCGAGACTCACGCGGCGAAAGCCCTTGTCCGCGGCCGCTTGTAGAAGATGGCGGAGCATGGTGTCGGCGACACCGGTGCCGCGCATCGTGGCGACGGTATGCATGGACTTGATCTCCCCATGGTCGGGGGCGATCTGCTTCAGCGCGCCGATCCCCGCGAGGACCGTGCCGCGATGCGCTGTCCAGAAACGGACATCGGGCGCCTGAAGCCCGTCGATGTCGAGCGCGTGTGCGCTTTCGTCATTGTCGGTGGCAGCCCGGGCCGTCCTGAAATAATGCTCGATCAGCGACACGACGGCCGGATCGGTAAAATCTCCGGAGCGGATAAGGATCCCGGCAGAGATCACGTCGTCCGCTTCATCAGGGTCAGGTTTTCTCCCCGGCGCGATGGGGCAGCAGAAGCGCATAAAGCGTATTGTTGGCCGGCGCGTCGAACCCGGTTTCCCGCGCGAGACGCACAACCGCGCCGGAAATCCATTCGATTTCCAGTGACCGCCCGAATTCGAGGTCGACCGCCGTCGAAGCCCGCATGTCTGAAGGGAAGGTGAGGACACGCTCCCAGGTTTTCGCCTCGATATCGTCGTCCAGGGCGACACCCTTCGCCCGTCCGATCGCCGCGGTTTCCGATATCACCTTCTGAAACAGGTCCGCGAGTTCGCGCGTGGCGACGATATCGCCCAGCCGGCAACGGCCTGCTGCGGTCACGCCGGACATCGCCGAAAACAGGACGAACTTCGACCAAAGGTCGCGCTCGATATCATCGGTCGGCGGCGCGTCGACGCCCGCTTCCGCGAACGCGGCGCGCAACCTGTCGATGCGCGGCGAGGGGCGACTGTCCCGTTCGGCAAAGACGAACACGTTGAAATCGCCGGTCTGGGTAATTATCCCGGGTTCCGAGATTGTCGTCGAAACCTGCGCCATCCCGTTTGCGACGTTGTGTTTCGGGAGGATTTTCGCCAGGCGGTCGGATGCCTCCACGCCGTTCAGGAAGGGGATGACAACGGTGTCCGGCCCCAGCAGGGGGCGGCACGCTTCCGCCGCCGCCTCGAGGTCGTCGCCCTTGACGCCGAAGATCACGGCATCGACCTCGCCCACACGATTCGGGTCGTCCGTCGCCACCCAGGGTTTGACCGAATGCATCCCGGACGAGTCAGCGAGTGTCAGCCCGCGGGTGCGAATGGCATCCAGATGTGCGCCGCGGGCTATCGTTGCCAGCTGGTGCCCGCTCTCAGCGAGCTTGACGGCAAGAAAACCGCCGATCCCGCCGGTTGCCAGTGTCGCGATCTTCATTCGCCTGCCTCCTCGACCTGTATGCCGTGCCTGACGAAAGTGGCGGATGGGGTGGGATTCGAACCCACGAGACGCGCAAACGCCTGCTGGTTTTCAAGACCAGTGCCTTCAACCACTCGGCCACCCATCCGCGTGATGGCTTGCTAGCACCCGCGCATGGCAATGAAAACCGCAATGCCGCGTCGTTGCCGAACCGTCTGTCGTGTAGGCGGGATTTGAGCCAATATATGCGGCGGAGGCTGCACGATGACCGATACAGAATCCCGACACACACCGCCCGCGCTGATGTTCAGCCATTTCGGCATCGATTGCGACGACATCGACACGCTCGAGGACTTCTACACTCGCGTACTCGGTTTCTGCGTCAGCGATCATGGGCTTATCCGAGGCGACAAGGACCGCATCATCTTCATGACGCGCCGTCCGCGCGAACACCACCAGTTCGTGCTCGCGGGCGGGCGATCCTCCACAAATGAGACGACCGTGGGCGAAACCGGGTTCAAGGCGCCCGACCTCGATGCCCTGCGCGAACTCCGGACCATGCTCGAGCATGAGGATCGTGTGTCGGACATCGTCGCGGTCGATCACGGCATCTCCTGGACGCTCTACTTTCGGGATCCTGAGGGAATCCGCTGCGCGGTGTCTGTCGAAACCCCGCACTACGTCCCGCAGCCGGCCGCCTGGCCGCTCGACCTGGAATCAAGTGATGCGAGCATCACCGAAACCACCGCCGAAAGGTGCAAGGCAACGGACGGCTACATGCCGCGCGCCGCGTGGCAGGCGGAAAAGACAAGGTTGTTCGACGCAGAAGGCCGGCTGACGCAG
>JAEPNS010000184.1:6533-6813 GCA_017643325.1 Alphaproteobacteria bacterium
AATGCAACCCCGGATTTCCCGCGCCCGAACCCGGAGCGCGAACTCCTGCCGCCGAACCCCGGTTCAGGGACGCCGCCGCAGATCGCGCAGGCGCATTGTGCATTCAAGGTCGCCGACATGGATGGCATGATCGCGTTTTATGACAGCATTCTCGGCTACGCAGTGACCGGACGGGGGACCATGCCCGCGATCGGGCAGGAACCCGAGCGCGAGTATGCATACCTCACCCGCGACCCGAACGAGCATCACCAGGTCATCTTCATTTCGGGCCGCGACATGG
>JAEPNS010000185.1 GCA_017643325.1 Alphaproteobacteria bacterium
CGTCTTCCACTGCTACCCCTCGCACACGCCGACCGACTTCGCGCGCTATGCCCGCGACGGCGTGGCCAAGACCGTACCCTACCCCAAAGACCCGGCGGAGGACTTCTGATGAGCTTCGCCGGTCAGCTTTACCGCGCGGTGTTTCAGCCGACGGTTCCGCAGTGTCCGCCGCGGCCATGGCGGACCTTCCTGCGCCTGCCGGTCGTATTCGACCTGGTGTCGCTGGCCCTGCAGCTGCGCGACATCGGCCGCCTGTCGCGCCTGAAGCAGGACTATGTGGTCGAGGACAGCCACCATCGCGATGTGCACGACTACAACGCGGGAGTCGCGCAGGCGAAGAAGATCACGACCACACGCCGGTCGGAGGAGATATACGAGATCCTGGCGACACCGCCACGCGACCTGCGCGAGGAGAAACTCCTGATCGTCGGACCGAGAAACGTCGTCGAACTCTACCTCGCCTGGCTGCACGGCTACCGGTGGCGGAACATCCAGGCCATCGATCTTTACTCGATGAACCCCAAGATCCGGCCAATGAACATGGAGGCGATGGAGTTCGCGGATGCGAGCTTCGATGCCCTGACCATGTCCGCCACGCTCGCCTATGCCGAGGATTTCGCACGAGCCATCGGCGAGGTCGCACGCGTGCTCAAGCCGGGCGGGCGCTTTGTGTTCGGCCATCCCTACGATCCGGGCTCGCCGGAATGGCCGGGGAACCTGGTGCGCGGCAGTGAGATCCGCAAGATGCTCAACGACGCCGGAATGGAAATCTATTTCCACACGGCGCTGGACAAGACCAACTCCGCCGGCAATGTCCAGACCACCCATCGGTTCGGGGCTGTGAAGATCGACGGCCTGCCGGACCTTCTCGATCGCGTCGAGGCGTGACCCGGTGAGCGAGACCGGCTTCCCGGCAAACGGACGCGATGGCTCCCTCACGACCCTGGCCCGAATGGTCGTGGGCGGCTGGAGGCTGCTCCGGCCCGGCGAGCGCAGCGCGGCAGCGGGGATTGGCTTCGCCTCGCTGCTTGCATCGACCGGCGAGCTCGCCGCGCTTTCGACCACCGTGCCGTTCGTCGGACTGCTCATCGATCCGACGTCGCTCGACCGCTACCCGATGATCCAGGACATGCTTGTGGCGCTGGACCTGCCGACCGGCCGAAGTGCGCTGCCCGCGCTGGGGGCCGGGGTGATCGCCTGCCTGCTGCTGGCGTTCCTGTTCCGCATGGGCGTGCATATCCTGGTCGAGCGTTTCTCCATGCGGTTCACCAACCGGCTGATGCGCGACACCATGCGCGGCTGCCTCGGGGCGCCCTACAGCTGGCTGCGCGGGCAGAACGGCGCGAAGCTGGCGCAGCGGCTTGTCACCGACGCGGCGACGGTCGGCCAGGCGCTCTACCCTGTCGTCCTCGAAATCCTGTACGGCGCCTTCATCCTGGCACTCGGGATCGTCGCGATTGTCCTGACGTCACCCTGGCAGGCCATCGCCGTGATCTTCGGGCTCGCGGTCGTCGCCGGCGCGGTCCTGTCGCTGCTCAACCCCCTCGCCGCCCGCTACGCCGCGACCCAGCGCGAAATGGTCATCACGGGCAACCAGCGCGCGGTGGAGACCTTCTCCGGCCGGAAACTCGTCAAGGCCTCGCGCGCCGAAGCCTTCTTCGCAGGCCGCTACATCGAAGTCTTCGAGCGCGGAAACACGGCGCGGATGAAGCTCAATATCGTCAACAAGGCGATCCCGTCGGGCGTCCTGCTGATCGGACAGGTCGGCCTCCTCGCGCTCGCGCTCGTCATCTCGGGCCTGCCGACCGCGACGGTGGTGGCACAGCTCACCTTCGTTCTGCTCGTGATGGCGCGCGTTCTTCCCGCCGTGTCTTCGATGACCGGCTCGATCAACAAGCTGATCAAGACAGTGCCGTCCTACCGGGGCTACATGGACCTTCGGGCAGAGATCGGTCCGTGGATGGCCGACCCCGGGATCCAGGAAACCGGCCGTGCCCCGGCATGGATAACGCTCACGCTCGACCGGGTCGCGTTCTCCTACCCCGGCGCCGACGATGCCCAGATCGAGGACCTGAGCCTGACCCTGTCGCGCGGCCGGCTGTACGGACTGGCCGGCCCGTCGGGCGCGGGCAAGAGCACGGCGATCGACCTGATTCTCGGCCTGCTGGAACCGGAGCGCGGCACGGTCGCGATCGACGGCGTGCCGCTGCAAGCCGAAGCGCGGCCGGCCTGGTTGGCTGCGATCGGCTACGTCCCGCAGGAGCCCTACATCATGGACGACACGCTTCGGCGCAATGTCGCCTTTGGCATCGACGACCGGAAGATCGACGACGGCGCGATCTGGGCGGCGCTCGAACAGGCGCAGATTGCGGATATTGTGCGTTCCTGGCCTGACGGCCTGGACACCGTTCTGGGAGACGCGGGATCCCGGCTCTCAGGAGGCCAGAGGCAGCGTGTCGCGATCGCCCGCGCGCTCTATCGCGGCGCAACGCTCCTGGTGCTCGACGAGGCGACCAACGCGCTCGACACCGTCACGGAAGAGTCGGTCAACGCGACCGTCCGTGACATCCCCGGCATCACGGCGATTATCGTCGCGCATCGCCTCTCCGCCCTGAGAAGCTGTGACGAGATTTTCCTGCTGGAGGACGGGCAGCTCATCGGTGCGGGCGACTATGACGCCCTGACCCGGGCGAGTCCGCTCTTCCGACAGCTCGCGCAGGAGCAGGACCCGGCCGAGACCGCACCCCGTCAGGCAGGAGGGCAGGCATGACGTTCAAATCGGCTTTCCGGATCGGCAACCGCGACGTCGGCGAGGGCGCCCCCGCGCTGATCATCGCCGAGGCCGGAGTCGGACATTTCGGCGATATGGCGCTCGCACGGGACCTCGTGGACCTGGCCGCGGATTCCGGCGCCGACGTCTTCAAGACCCAGTTCTTCGATGTCGACGCCCTGATCGCAAAGCGTGCACCGGACTGGCGGGACCGGTTGCGACCGCGCAACCTGACCCTCGACGAGGCTCACGAAGTGAAGGAACGCTGCGATTCCCGAGGCATCCTGTTCATGTCGACGGCCCACGACGAGACGCGCATATCGTGGCTCGAGGAGCTGGACGTCCCCGCGATCAAGGTCGGCTCCGGGGAGCGGTCGAACCCGCGTTTCCTGACGAAGCTCGCGGAGCTCGGAAAACCGATGGTCGTCTCCACCGGCATGTATGGCGAGGAGGACGTGCGCGAGGCGCTCGACGCGTGCGCGGCCGGCGGGTGTTCGGAGGTGGCGCTGCTCCATTGCGTCACGAGCTATCCGACCCCGCCCGACGAGGTGAACCTCGCTGCCATTGACAGGATGGCGGAACTGTTCGAAGGGCCGGTCGGCTACTCGGACCATACCGCCGACGGCCTCGCGGTGCTGGCCGCCGTCGCGCGCGGCGCGGAAGTCATCGAAAAGCACATTACCGTGCTGCGCGACGTGCCGAACGCCCAGGACTGGAAGGTCTCTGCCGGCCCTGAGAACTTCGCCGACCTCGTCGCCGATATCCGGCGCACCGAATCGCTGATCGGGCACGGCCGCAAGGAACCGGCCCCCTGTGAGGAAGCGGGCATGGCCTGGGCCCTCAAGTCGCTGGTCGCCGCCCGCGACCTTCCGGCCGGCCATGTCGTCACCGAAGACGACGTGCTGGCCAAGCGGCCGGGCGACGCCATCCTGGCCAACCGCTACGACGACGTCCTGGGGAAAACCCTGACCGCCGCCATCGGCGCGGACGATCCGTTCCGGCCCGAGGATCTCGACTGAACGGCGCATGACCCGACGCGTCTGCATTCCCCTGACGACCCGCGGCAACTACGCGAAGATGAAGACCGCGATGGCGGCGCTCGCCGGACGTGACGATGCTGTCCTCCAACCCGTTGTCGGCGGCCCCCTGCTCGACCCCGCCTACGGCGACTACGGCAGCTTGCTGGAGCGTGACGGGTTCACGGTCGCGGACCGGATCGACTACCTCGATGCGGCGACCGACCTGGCCGGGATGACCCGGTCTGCCGGCGCCTGCCTGCTCGCAATGCAGGAAGCGATCGGGCGGCTCGAGCCGGACTGGGTCGTGATCGTCGCCGACCGCTACGAGGCGCTGGCGCTGGCCCAGGCCGCGCTCTGCATGAACGTACGCATCGCCCATCTCGAAGGCGGCGAGGTCTCGGGCTCCATCGACGAGCGGATCCGTCACGCCATTACCAAGCTCGCGCACCTGCATCTCCCGGCCAACGCCGAGGCCGCGGCGCGGATCGCGCGCATGGGAGAGGCGGAGGGTGCGATTGTCACCGTCGGGACTCCGAGCCTCGACCTCATTTCGGCGCTCGACCTCGCCGACACATCCGGGACGGAAGCGTTCGTGCGGGACAAGGGGATCGGCGCGGACATCGACATCGCGCGGCCGTTTCTGCTGGTCTCGTTCCACCCTGTCGTCACCGAATACGGGGCGGCGCGCAAACAGTACGAACAACTGGCCAACGTGGTGCACAGCGTCGGCTTGCCAACGGTCTGGATTCTCCCGAACCTCGATGCCGGCGCCGGCGTCGCAACGGATATCGTGGATGCGCTTATCGGCGACGCGGGCGCGCCCCCCGTTGTGCGCCTCGGAAGCGTGCCGATCGAGCATTACGCCGTGTTGCTCGCGAACACCGCCTGCCTGGTCGGCAACACATCGAGCGGCCTGCGCGAAGGCGCGTTCATCGGAACGCCGGCGGTCAATATCGGCAACCGGCAGCAGGGCCGGACGCGCGGCGAAAATGTGTGCGACGTCGGCCATGAGACCGACGCCATCCAGTCGGCCGTGGAGGCCCAAATCGGACACGGAATGTACGCGCGCAACATGCTGTACGGCGACGGCCACTCGGGCCGGAAGATTGCGGACGCCCTGATGACCGCCTGGCCCCCGATCGACAAGACAATTTGCTACTGAGATGACCGTTCTTGCACTGATCCCGGCGCGCGCGGGCTCCAAAGGCGTTCCCGGGAAGAATCTGCGGGCTGTCGGCGGACGGTCGCTCGTCGCGCGTGCGGTGGAGACCGCGCGGGCGTCCGGCGTCTGCGATCATGTGCTGGTCTCGACCGAGGACGACGCGATCGCCGCCGAGGCACGACGCGCAGGGGCGGAGGTGCCGTTCCTGCGCCCGGCGCACCTCGCCGGGGACGAGACCGCCATGCCGCCGGTGATCGAGCACGCCGTGACGGCATTCGAGGCGCATCTCGGACACGCCGTCGGCACGCTCGTGTTCCTGGAAGCGACCGTGCCGTTCAGGACCCCGCAACAGATTGCGGAGGCGGTCGCGCGGTTCGACAAGGGCGACGTGCGCTCGGTCGTGACGGTCTGCCCGCTCGAACGCAAGCCTGAGAACATCCTCGAGAAGCACCCCGACGGCACGGTGACGCGCTATGTCCGCGAGCCGCGCAACGTCTTCGCCCGGCGGCAGGATATGGACCATATCTGCCGGGTGTCGAGCGGCGCCTACGTCGTCGGCCGCGAGGACTGGATGGCGACACGGCAGCTCATCCTGGAACCGGTCGGGTTCGTCGATATGGAGTCCCACCAGTCGATCAATATCGACAGCGAGCTCGATCTGATGCTTGCCGAACTCGTGGCAGAGCGCTACGGCATCTGAACACGGCGCGGCGGCACATCCACACCACATACGAACGAACAAGCAAGCAAGAGGCACTTCACCATGCGCGTCATGATTCTCGGCGGGGACGGCTACCTCGGCTGGCCCACCGCCATGCACTTCTCCGCCCGCGGCGACGAGGTTCTCGTCGTCGACAACTTTGCCAAGCGGCGCTGGGAATTGGAGGAAGGCATTGAACCGCTCGTGGCGGTCCCCAACCTGCATGCCCGGGTGAAGGCGTGGAAGAAGGTGTCCGGCAAGGACATCGAGCTTCGCGTCGGCGACCTGCTCAACCATCGCTTCGTCTACAAGATCTTTCGTGAGTTCGAACCGGACGCGATCGTGCACTACGGCGAACAGCCCTCCGCGCCCTATTCGATGCAGAGCCGCGAGACGGCGGTCTACTCCCAGCACAACAACGTCATCGGGAACCTGAACGTGCTGTTCGCCATGCAGCATGCAGCCCCGGATTCCCACCTCATCAAGCTGGGCACGATGGGTGAGTACGGCACGCCGAACATCGACATCGAGGAAGGCTGGCTCGAGGTCGAGCACAACGGCCGCAAGGACCGGATGCTCTATCCGAAGAAGCCCGGCAGCTTCTATCACCTGAGCAAGGTGCACGACAGCGCCAACATCGAGTTCACCTGCCGCATCTGGGGCCTGCGCGCGACCGACCTCAACCAGGGCGTCGTCTATGGAATCTCAACCGAGGAAACGGAGATGGCGCCCGAGCTGCGCACCTCCTTCCACTACGACCATGTCTTCGGCACGGTGCTCAACCGCTTTCTCGTCCAGGCGGCGGTCGGCGAGCCGATGACGGTCTACGGAAAGGGCGGGCAGACCCGCGGCTTCCTGAATATCCGCGACACGATCCAGTGCGTGGCGCTGGCCGCGGACACCCCGGCCGATCGCGGCGACTTCCGCATCTTCAACCAGTTCACCGAGCAGTTCTCGGTCCGCGAACTGGCCGACAAGGTGCAGGCCGCGGCAGCGCGCGCGGGCGTGGAGGCAAAGATCGAGAACACACCGAACCCGCGCGTGGAAATGGAGGAGCATTACTACAACGCCAAACACACCGGACTTCTGGAACTGGGCCTGCAGCCGCACCTGCTCGACGACGACGCGCTCGACGGCATGTTT
>JAEPNS010000186.1:0-6448 GCA_017643325.1 Alphaproteobacteria bacterium
TTCTCGCAGATTTCCTCTGCCGTGGTCGGGCCGATCCCGTGGATATAGGTCAGCGCGATCGGCAACCGCTTCTGCGTCGGAATGTTGATACCTGCAATACGTGCCACGCTCCGAACTCCTTCGTGGTTGCGGTGCGGTCAAAACGGCCAATTTTCTGATGCCCGAGCGAGGGGATATATAGGATTTTCCGCTCTCGGGTCAACAGGTTAGCCTGCCGTGATGATCGCCTCGATCTGTTTCGATACCTCGTCGATCGGCTGCATGCCGTCGACCTTCTTCAACATGCCCCGGCTCTCGTAATACGGGAGAATCGGGGCGGTTTGCTCGTGATACACCTCAAGCCGGTGCTTGAGGGTTTCCGCGTTGTCGTCGTCGCGGCGCTCGGCCTCGGGCGTCTCCGCCACGCGGGTGTTGATCCGGTCAATCAGCACCCCGTCGTCGACGGAGATCTCGATCACATGGTCGAGCGGAAGTCCCTTTTCTTCCAACATCTTATCCAGCGCTTCCGCCTGCGCCGTGGTGCGCGGAAAGCCGTCAAGGATGAAGCCCTTCTCGCAATCCGGCTCGGAAATCCGGTCGGAAATGATCTGCACCATGATGTCGTCGGGCATCAGCTTGCCGGCATCCATCACGGCCTTGGCCTGCTGGCCCATCTCGCTGCCCGACGCGACCGCCGCGCGCAGCATGTCACCCGTCGACAGCTGCACGATCCCGTGATTGTCGACCAGAACCTTGGCCTGGGTGCCCTTTCCGGCGCCCGGCGGTCCGAGAAGAATGATATTCATTGTCCGCGTCGCCCCCGAAACGCTAACCCCGCCGGCCCTTCAGCCGGGCCTTGCGAATAAGGCCCTCATACTGGTGGGCAAGCAGGTGACTTTGAATTTGCGCGACCGTGTCCAGCGCCACGACCACCACGATCAGCAGGCTGGTGCCGCCGAAGAAGAACGGCACGGCAAAGCGCGTGATCAGGATCTCGGGCAGCAACGCCACAGCCACCAGGTAGATCGTCCCCACGACGGTCAGGCGCGTAAGCACGTAATCGAAGAACTCGGCCGTGTTCTTGCCGGGGCGTATCCCCGGGACGAAGCCGCCGTTCTTTTTCAGATTGTCCGCGGTCTCCTCCGGGTTGAACACGATCGCCGTGTAGAAGAACGAGAAGAACGCGATCAGCGCGGCGAACAGCACGAAGAACAACGGCTGGCCGCGGCCGATCCAGGCGGTGATGAACCCGAGCACACCGTCACCGCCACCGCCGGAGAAGCCGGCCACCGAGACCGGAGTCAGAAGAATCGACGTCGCGAAGATGATCGGGATCACGCCCGACGTGTTGAGCTTCAGCGGGATGTGCGAGGATTCTCCGCCGAACATCCGGTTGCCGACCTGGCGCTTGGGATACTGGACGATTATCCGGCGCTGCGCGCGCTCGACGAAGACGATCAGCGTGATGACGGCGATCGCGAACACCAGGAAGCCGATGATGAACAGCGCGGACAGCGCGCCCGTGCGGCCCAGTTCGAGCGTATTGGCCAGCGCTCCCGGCAACGCAGCCACGATGCCCGCGAAGATGATCAGCGAGATGCCGTTGCCGACGCCGCGTGCCGTGATCTGCTCGCCGAGCCACATCAGGAACATGGTGCCGCCAACGATGGTGATCACCGTGCTGGCGCGGAAGAACATGCCGGGGTTGTCGACCGCCGGGCCCTGCGAGGAAGAAATCCCTTCCAGCCCGAGCGACAGCCCGTAGGCCTGGATCACCGCCAGAATCACCGTGAGATAGCGGGTGTACTGGTTGATCTTCTTGCGGCCGGACTCGCCTTCCTTCTTCAGCTGCTCGATGGTCGGCGAGATTGCCGTCATGAGCTGCATGATGATCGCCGCCGAAATGTACGGAATGACGTTGAGCGCGAAGATGCTCATCCGCGACAGCGCGCCACCGGCGAAGGCGTCGAACACGTCGAGGATACCGCCAGCCTGCTGGTTGAAAATGTCGTCGATGACGACAGGATCAATCCCGGGGATCGGGATGAACGTGCCCAAGCGATACACGACCAGCGCGCCGAGGGTAAACCACAGGCGCTTTTGCAGTTCCTTGGCTTTGGAGAACGCCCCGAAATTCAGGTTCGACGCGATCTGATCGGCAGAGCTGGCCATCTATTGTTCCGTTCGCAACGTGTCGTCACGATCCATTCGGGCCCGGGCAGGAGCCGGGCAACGCAAATATCGGTTACTCGTCGTCACTCGGTTCCGGTTCGGAGTAGGACGCCGCCTTGTCGTTGCGCGGGGCCTTCTCCTTGGGGCCGACGGATACGCTCACGCTGCCGCCGGCGCCCTCGACGGCGGACACCGCGCCGCGCGTCGCGCTGGTCACTTCCAGCGTGACCTTGGACGTGATCGACCCCGTCCCGAGCAGGCGCACACCGTCGAGCTTGCGACGCACCACGCCCGACGACACCAGGGTGTCCTCGTTGATCGTGCTGCCCGCGTCGAGCTTGCCGGAGTCGATCGCCGCCTGGAGCCGGCCGAGCGTGAGTTCCTGCAGCCGTGCCGGGTTGGGCTTGTTGAAGCCGCGCTTCGGCAGGCGCCGGTAGATCGGCATCTGGCCGCCCTCGAAGCCCTTGATGGCCACGCCCGAACGGGACTTCTGCCCCTTCATGCCGCGGCCGGCGGTCTTCCCGAGGCCCGATCCGATTCCGCGGCCGACGCGCTTGCGCGTCTTGCGGGCACCGGGGTTGTCTGACAAATCGTTGATATTCATGACAAAATTCCGCTAGTCGGCGTCCTCGACATGAACGAGGTGCTTGACCTTCTCGATCATGCCGCGCACGGCCGGGGTGTCTTCCAGCTCACGGGTCCGGTGGCGCTTGTTCAGCCCCAGGCCGATCAGCGTCTTGCGCTGGTCGCTGCGGCGGCCGATCGGACTGCCGGTCTGGGTCACGCGCACGCGCTTCTGGGCATCAGCCATTGGCCGCCTCCGCTTCCGCCGTGTCGGGGGCCTCGGCCTCCGCATCGTCGCCGGCGGCCGAGTCCTGGACACTGCGGCGGCTCACGATGTCGGCGACCTTCAGGCCGCGACGGTTGGCGACGCCGCGAGGCGACATCATGTTCTCGAGCGCCTCGAACGCCGCCTTGATCATGTTGTGCGGGTTCGAGGTGCCGATCGACTTTGCGACCACGTCCTGCACGCCGAGGCATTCGAAGACAGCGCGCAGCGGGCCACCCGCGATGATGCCGGTGCCCGGAGGCGCCGCGCGCAGGACAACGCGACCGGCGCCGAAATGGCCTTTCACGTCATGGTGCAGCGTGCGTCCTTCGCGCAGGGGCACGCGGACCATCTGCCGCTTGGCCTGCTCGGTTGCCTTGCGGATCGCCTCGGGAACCTCACGCGCCTTGCCGGAGCCGTGCCCGACGCGCCCGCGCTGGTCGCCCACCACCACGATGGCGGCGAAGCCGAACCGGCGGCCACCCTTCACGACCTTCGCGACGCGGTTGATGCTGACGAGCCGCTCGACGAACTCGTTGTCTTCGCGGTCGTCACCGCGGCGTCCACCGCCGCGCTCGTTGCGTCCTGGTGCCTGTGCCATTGCCAGTCTTCCTAGAAGTTCAGGCCGCTCTCGCGCGCGGCCTCCGCCAGGGCCTTCACCCGGCCATGAAAAAGATATCCGCCGCGGTCGAAGACGACCTCGGACACGCCGGCGGCCTGCGCGCGCTCGGCGATCAGCTTGCCGACGGCGCTCGCGCCCTCGACATTCCAGCCCTTGCCGGAGTTGAAGTCCTTGTCGGCCGACGAGGCAGACGCGAGGGTCTTGCCCTCCACGTCGTCGATGACCTGGGCATAGATGTGGCGGCCAGAGCGGAACACGCTGAGTCGCGGGCGGCTGCCCTTGGCGACGCGGCGCAGCTTGGCGCGAACGCGGTTGCGGCGCTTGTCCGCCCGAATGCGCGGATTCGACGTCATTTCTTCTTACCTTCCTTACGCAGAATCTGCTCGTTCTGGTAGCGAACACCCTTGCCCTTGTAGGGCTCCGGCTTGCGGAAACTGCGGATCTCCGCAGCGACCTGGCCGACCACCTGCTTGTCGGCACCGGAAATCACCACCGTGGTCTGGCCCTCGCAGTTGATCGTGATGCCTTCCGGAATCGGGTAGTTCACGTCGTGGGAGAAGCCGAGTTGGAGGTTCAGGTTCTTGCCCTGCACCGCCGCACGGTACCCGACGCCGGTGATCTCGAGCGTCTTGGTGAAACCCTCGCTCACGCCCGTGACCAGGTTGTCGACGAGCGAACGCGACGTGCCCCAGGCCATTCGGGCGCGCTTGCTGTTGGAGCGCGGCTTGACGACGACGCTGCCGTCTTCCTGCATCACCTCGATGTCCGACGGGATCTCGATCGACATCTCGCCGAGCTTGCCCTTGGCCGACACCGTCTGGCCCGAGACCTGGACGTCGGTGCCGTCGGGGATCGCGACCGGACTGCTGCCTACACGTGACATGTCTATGTCTCCTCAAACCGCGCCGACGCCTAGAAGACGTGGCACAGAACCTCGCCGCCGACATTTTCCGCGCGCGCGGTGTTGTCGGACAGGACGCCCTTCGGCGTCGACAGGATCGCGATGCCCAGGCCGCCATAGACCTGGCGCAGGTCGCGAATCTTCGAATACACCCGTCGTCCCGGGCGGGACACGCGCTGGATCTCGCGGATCACCGGCGTGCCTTCCTGGTACTTGAGCTCAATCGTGATCTCGGAAATGCCCGTGCGCAGCTCGGCCACGCTGTAGCCGCGGATGAAGCCCTCGTCCTGGAGCACATCCAGGACACGCTCGCGGAGTTTCGAGGCAGGCGACGTCACCGACGTCAGCCCGGCCCGCTGGCCGTTGCGGATACGGGTGAGCATATCGCCGAGGGGATCGGTCATCGACATCTATGCGCCCTCCTACCAGCTGGACTTCACGAGGCCCGGGATCAGGCCTCTGGACCCGAGCTCGCGCAGCGCGAGGCGGGACATGCGGAACTTGCGGTAATACCCGCGCGGGCGCCCGGTCACTTCGCAGCGGTTGCGAAGGCGGGTCTTGGAAGAATTGCGCGGCAGCTTGGCCAGCTTCATGCGGGCCGCGAAACGCTCCTCCGGCTGGCGCGAGGTGTCCTTCGCGATCGCCTTGAGTTCCGCGCGCTTGGCCGCGTAGCGGTCCACCAGCTTCTGCCGGTGCTTGTTCTTCTCGACTGCACTCTTCTTTGCCATGTCGTCCTGTCTCCTGGCCGGCGCTATTCGCGGAACGGGAAATCGAAGCCGCGCAGCAGTTCGCGCGCTTCGTCGTCCGTGCTCGCCGTCGTGCAAATGATGACATCCATGCCGCGGATGTCGTCGACGTCGTCGTAGTTGATCTCGGGGAAGATGATCTGCTCGCGCAGTCCCATCGCGTAGTTGCCGCGCCCGTCGAAGCTCGTCGGCCGCAGGCCGCGGAAGTCTCGAACCCGCGGCAGCGCGATCGTCACCAGCCGGTCGAGGAACTCGTACATGCGCTCGCGCCGCAGGGTGACCTTGCAGCCGATGGGCATGCCCTCGCGCAGCTTGAAGTTCGCGATCGAGTTCTTCGCGCGTGTGATCTGGGGATGCTGGCCGGCAATCGCCGCCATCTCGCTGACGGCGGAGTCGATCTTCTTCGAATCCGAAGCCGCCTCGCCCAGGCCCATGTTCAGCACGATCTTCTCGATCCGCGGCACCGCGTGATCGTTGCCATAGCCGAACTGCTCCTTGAGCTTCGGCTTGACCGTGGTCTTGTAGTGTTCGCTCAGTCGTGTCGCCATCGTCGCACCTGTCAGTCGATGACTTCGCCGGACCGCCGGGCAAAGCGCACCTTGCGGCCGTCGTCGAGAGTCTTGTAGCCGACGCGCGTCGGCTTGCTTGTGTCCGGATCGACGAGCGCGACGTTCGATGCATGCAGCATCGCCTCGAACTCGTTGATCCCGCCCGGCGAGGTCTGGGTCGGGCGCTGGTGGCGCTTGACCATGTTGACGCCCTGCACGAGCACGCGGTTGCGCTCGCGGTCGACGCGCAGCACCTCGCCCGTCTTGCCCTTCTCGCGGCCGGTCAGCACGACCACCTGGTCGCCCTTGCGGATCTTCATCTTCATTTTCGCGGTCGTTGCCATCACAGCACCTCCGGCGCCAGCGAGATGATCTTCATATATCGGCGCGCACGCAGCTCGCGGGTGACCGGTCCGAAGATGCGGGTCCCGATCGGCTCGCCGGCCTGGTTGATCAGCACCGCAGCGTTGCTGTCGAAACGGATCGTGCTGCCGTCAGGGCGGCTGATGTCCTTCTTCGTGCGGACGATCACGGCGCGGTGGATCTCGCTCTTCTTGACGCGGCCGCGCGGGATCGCCTCCTTCACGGAGACGACGATCACGTCGCCCACGCCGGCGGTCATCCGCTTGGAGCCACCCAGCACCTTGATGC
>JAEPNS010000186.1:6458-6771 GCA_017643325.1 Alphaproteobacteria bacterium
GGCGGGCGCCGCTGTTGTCGGCGACATCCAGGTTGGTCTGCATCTGAATCATTGTTCTCTGTCCCTCAAAAGCCTGTCGCGACCGTGCGTCAGGCGTCGACCTTTTCGATCACTTCGAAACGCTTGCTCTTGGAGATCGGGCGGCACTCCTGGATCCGCACCGTGTCCCCGATTTCGAGCGCATTCGTCTCGTCATGGGCCGCAATCTTCTTCGACTGCGTCATGAACTTCTTGTAGAGCGGATGCTGAACCCGGCGCTCGACCTTGACGGTCACCGACTTCTCCATCTTGTTGCTCACCACCGTGCCGATCA
>JAEPNS010000187.1 GCA_017643325.1 Alphaproteobacteria bacterium
GCCATACTGGTCGCCGCCGGCGGGTTCCTGTTCGGCTGGGCAAAGCCGGTTCCGGTCAATTTCGCCCGACTCGGGAACCCGCGGCGCGACATGATCCTCGTCGCGGCGGCCGGGCCGGGCATCAATATAGGCTTGGCGGTGGTGTCCGCGATCGGGCTGCATCTCGTCGATTTGCGCGGCTCCACGCTCGATGAATGGATCGCGCGAAACCTCATAAATTCCATCAATATCAATCTTTTGCTGGCGATTTTTAACATGTTGCCCTTGCCGCCGCTCGACGGCGGCCGGATCGCCGTCGGGCTGCTGCCCTACCGGCTGGCAGTCCCGCTCGCGCGGCTGGAGCGTTCGGGTTTGTTTATTCTGATCGGACTGATCTTTATCCTGCCGCTTCTGGGCAACCAGATCGGGCTGGACCTGAATATCTTCCGCTGGCTCGTCGGGGCTCCCTTGGAATTCTTGCGTGGCGTCATCTTGGGCGCCGTGGGTCTGATATGAGCGACGCCGTCGAAAGTTTCGAACAGCCGGTCCCGGATCACGCCGCGGCAAACGAGGGCGGGACATCCGAACTTATCGTGAACCTCGAGGGTTTCGAGGGCCCGCTCGACCTGCTTCTCGCGCTTGCGCGGGATCAGAAGGTCGACCTCACCAAGATTTCCGTGCTGGCGCTGGCCGAGCAGTATCTGGAATTCATCCAGCAGGCCCGCCGGATGCGTCTCGAGATCGCTGCCGATTATCTCGTCATGGCCGCGTGGCTCGCGTACCTGAAATCCCGCCTGTTGCTGCCCGTCGAGGAAGAGGGCGGGGAAGAGCCAACCGCCGCGGAAATGGCGGCCGCGCTGCAGTTCCAGCTGCAGCGCCTCGAGGCGATGCGCGAGGCGGCCGAGAAGCTTTTTGCCCGTCCGCGGCTTGGCCAGGACGTGTTCGAGCGCGGCGCGCCGGAAGGCATCCGGGTCGTGACCAACTCGATCTACGACGCATCCCTGTTCGAGATGCTGGATGCCTATGGCGCGATCCAGCGGCGCGGCAAGGCGGAAACGCTGACGATCGAGCAGTTCGAGCTGTTCTCGATGGACGACGCGCTCAGCCGGCTGCGCAGTGTCCTCGGCAAGACGCCGGAATGGTCCACGCTGGAAAGTTTCCTGCCCCACGATTTGCGCGCGGGCCTGCCGACCCGCTCGGCCATTGCCGCGACCTTTGCGGCCAGTCTCGAGCTGGTCCGCGACGGTCATGCCGAAATCCGCCAGGACACGCGGTTCGGCCCGATCTTTTTCCGCAGCCGCCCCGAGGACGCCGCACAGGCGCATGGACAAGACGAGGACACCCGCGTTGACGATCAATCCTGAACTCGAACCTGACGCACGCACCGACCTGCTGCGGCTGGCCGAGGCGGTGCTGTTCGCCGCCGTCGAGCCGCTCGACGAGGCCTCGATCGCTGCACAGCTGCCGGACGATGCGGACGTCGCGGAGATTCTCGACGACCTGCGGCGGCTTTATTCCGGGCGCGGGGTGAATCTCGTCAATGTCGGCGGCAAGTGGGCGCTGCGCACGGCCCCCGACCTGGCCGACCGTCTCAAGATCGAACGGCAGGTGCAGCGGCGCCTGTCGCGCGCCGCGCATGAGACCCTCGCGGTGATCGCCTACCACCAGCCCGTGACCCGTGCCGAGATCGAGGAAATTCGCGGGGTCGGCCAGAGCAAGGGCACCATGGACGTGCTGCTTGAAGTAGGCTGGATCCGCCCGGGCCGTCGGCGCAATTCGCCGGGCCGGCCGCTCACCTGGGTCACGACCGAGGCCTTCCTATCGCATTTCGGCCTGGAAAGCCTGAAGGAGTTGCCGGGCGTCCAGGAACTGAAGGCGGCCGGTTTGATCGATGCGCGGCCGGCGGTCAACATCTACGCCACTTCCGCGGGCGCGGAGGAACTTCCGTTCGAATCCCCGACCGGGGAAGCCGAGGGAGAGGAAGAGCCCGACGAGCCGCTCGAGATCGATGACGCGATCGAGGTCGAGGACGAGACCGGGACCTGATCCCCGGTCGGTTGCGGCTGATAATCGTTTTCAATAGGGTCCAGCCGATCCCGCGCGGTGACGTGCCGCGCTTTGAACGACGGCGAATTCGTTGACCGATCTGGCACTCGAAAACGTCTCCCATCGCTTCGGCCAGCTTCTGGCGGTCGACGACGCGACCCTGTCCGTCGCGGCGGGCGAGGTGGTGTGCCTCGTCGGCCCCTCCGGTTGCGGCAAGACGACCCTCCTGCGCGTCGCCGCCGGACTGGAGGATTGCCAGCAGGGGCGGGTCCTCATCGGGGGAGAGGTGATGGCGGACGAGCGCACGTCCGTTCCGCCCGAACAGCGCAACGTCGGACTCGTGTTCCAGGACTATGCCCTGTTCCCGCATATGACCGTGCGCGCGAACATCGCGTTCGGGTTGCAGGACATGGGCGGTCGCCAGCGCGACGAGCGAATCGCGCTGGCGCTGGAGCGCACGGGCATGACGAGCCACGCGGAAGCCTATCCGCACCAGCTTTCGGGTGGCCAGCAGCAGCGCGTGGCCCTCGCACGGGCGATCGCGCCGCGCCCGCGCGTGGTCCTTCTGGACGAGCCGTTTTCGGGGCTCGATGCGTCCTTGCGACACCGGGTGCGCGACCAGGCGGCCCAGATTCTTCGCGACAGCGGCATAGCCACCCTCATGGTCACCCATGACCCGGAGGAGGCGATGTACCTTGCGGACCGGATCGCCGTCATGAATCGCGGGCGCATCCGCCAGAGCGGTTCTCCGGACGAGATCTATCTGCGGCCGGTCGACGGGTTCGTGGCGGCTTTCTTCGGTGACGTGAACCGGTTCGACGGGAAGGTCGAGAATGGCGGCGTGGACACGCCCCTCGGCCGGATCGCCACGAACGGCACGCCGGCAGGCACCCGCGTGGAGGTCCTCGTTCGTCCGGAGGCGCTTGAAATCGGTGAGGTTGCGGACGGGTTTTCGGGGGCTGTCATCGCGGCGCGCTTTCTCGGCCGGAGCAGCCTGATCGACGTGCGCCTGGCGGATTCAGCAGGCACCACGGTCCGAGTTCACATGCCCGGCCGTCTGCTGCCGGAGAAGGGCGCGCAGGTCCGCGTCGGCCGAAACGATTCCCAGACCTTCGTCTTTCCCCGGAACGACGCGTAAATGCCTGAGAATGCGACGGAAGTCGCATGCACTTGGCCGTGAGCACCCGTTGCGGGGGGAACCCCTTTCTGCGATAGTCCGCGCAACAACCCCGAACGTTCGGGGAACACGCAGACACTACGGAGCACCGGTACATGGGCACGTTTTCTATCTGGCACTGGCTCATTGTCCTTGTGGTCGTGCTGATCCTGTTCGGCGGACGCGGCAAGATCCCCAGCCTGATGGGTGATGTCGCAAAGGGCATCAAGTCCTTCAAGAGCAACATGAAGGACGAAAAGGACAAGGAAGACACGGCGCAGATCGAGGAATCGACCCCCGCCGCCACCACGACCGCGGCGCGCGAAGACGAGACGGCCAAGAGCTGATTTTGCGCACCGAGTTCGGCCCGGCGACACCCGGGCCGTAGACGGACTTCGAAACCATGTTCGACCTGGGTTGGCCGGAGCTTATGCTCATTATGGTCGTGGCGTTGATCGTCATCGGCCCGAAAGAGCTGCCCAACGCCATACGCACCGTTGCCGGGGTCATGCGCAAGGTGCGCTCGGCCGCCCGCGAGTTCCAGTCCGGACTGGATGATATTGCACGCGAATCCGGTCTCGACGACGTGAAGCGCGATCTCACCGATATCGAGCATTACGACCCGGGCGAGGCGCTCGATGCGATCGCGGAATCGGATAGCGACCTCCTGAACCTGCAGGACGACCCGGAAGCGGTGAACAGCATCCTCGATCCGGCCCGGAAGCCGGACAGCAGCCAGAAACCCGGCGAAGGCGATCCCGAAGCCGTGGAAACCGCCGCAGCGGACGGCGACCAGCCGTCTGGCGAGGGCGAAGCATCCGCCGCTGAGGAAGCACCTGCGAAGCCTGCCGCGAGCAGCGGGGTCGGCACGTGAGCACGGTGTCGGACGACAAGTCCATCGAAGGGCCGGACGATGTGCCCGAAGAGGACGCGCCCGAGCAAGAGGACGGCCGGGAAGGTCTCGACGACCGCAAGATGTCGCTCATCGAGCACCTGACCGAACTGCGCCGGCGGCTCATCTGGTCGGCCGCCGCGTTCATCGTGGTCTTCCTCGTCTGCTTCTACTTCGCCAACACCTTCTTCGACTTCCTCGTCGCGCCGCTGGCCGAGGTCTGGAAGTCCGACGAGAACCGTCGGCTGATTTTCACGGCGATGCACGAGAAGTTCTTCACGAACATCAAGGTCGCCTTCTTCGTGGCGGCGTTCATTTCCTTCCCCGTGTTCGCCTCGCAGGTCTGGATGTTCGTGGCGCCCGGCCTTTACCGCAACGAGAAGCGCGCGTTCCTGCCGTTCCTGCTCGCGACGCCCTTCCTGTTCTTCGGCGGCGGCGCCTTCGTCTATTACTTCGTGATGCCGGTCGCCTGGGAGTTCTTCACGAGCTTCGAGCAGCTCGCCGTCGGGCAGGGCGAACTTGCGATCGAGCTCGAGCCGAAGGTCAACGAGTACCTGTCGCTGGTGATGCGGCTGATCTTTGCCTTCGGGCTCAGCTTCGAGCTGCCGGTCGTGATCTCGCTGCTGGCACGCGCGGGCATGGTCACGCCGGACGGGCTCAAGAAGAAGCGGCGCTATGCCATTGTCATCGCCTTCGTCGCGGCGGCCATCCTGACCCCGCCGGACCCGCTCAGCCAGCTTGCGCTCGCCATCCCGATCATCATCCTCTACGAGGTGTCGATCTACTGTGCGACGCTGATCCAGCGCTCGCGCGACCGCGAGGCCGAGGCGGCGGCCTGATCTGGACGCGATTCGCCCGTTCCCCCTATAACGGCGCGAACCTTATTTCGGCGTAAGTCACATGTTCGATCTCAAGTGGATTCGCGAGAACCCGGACGCGTTCGACCGGAGTCTCGAACGGCGCGGGGAGTCCCCGATGTCGGCGCGCGTGTTGGACCTCGATGCGTCCCGCCGCGCGGCCCAGACGCGTCTGCAGGACATGCAGCAGCGCCGCAACGCCGCCTCGAAACAGATCGGCGCGGCGATGAAGGACGGCCGGACGGACGAGGCGGAGGCGCTGAAGGCCGAGGTCGGCGCCCTGAAGGAATCCATGGATGCCGCCGAGGCCGAGGAGCGCGAGGCGTCCGAGGCGCTGAACGCACTTTTGTCGGGTCTGCCCAACGTGCTCGACGATGACGTGCCCGACGGCGCCGACGAGGACGCCAATGTCGAACTGCGCAAGGTCGGCACGCCGCCCGTGTTCGACTTCGCGCCGAAGGAGCATTTCGAGCTCGGCGAGGCGCTTGGCCTGATGGACTTCGAGACCGCGGCAGAGCTGTCCGGCTCGCGCTTCGTGATCCTGAAGGGTGCGCTCGCGCGCATGGAGCGGGCGCTGTCAGATTTCATGCTGGACGTGCAGACCGAGGAGTTCGGCTACACCGAGGTCAGCCCGCCCCTGCTGGTGCGTGAGGACGTGTTGTTCGGCACCGGGCAGTTGCCGAAGTTCGGGGACGATCTGTTCCGAACGACCGATGAGCGCTGGCTGATCCCGACGGCCGAGGTGCCGCTCACGAACATGGCGGCGGGCAAGATTCTCGACGACGCCGTGTTGCCAATGCGCGTCACGGCCCACACGGCATGCTTCCGGGCCGAGGCGGGCGCGGCCGGAAAGGACACGCGCGGCATGCTGCGCCAGCACCAGTTCTACAAGGTGGAGCTGGTGTCCATCGTTCGCCCGGAGGAGTCCGAGGACGAACTCGAGCGCATGACCGGCTGCGCCGAGGAAATCCTGAAACGGCTCGGCCTTGCGTACCGGGTGGTCGTGCTGTGCAGCGGTGATACCGGGTTCGGGGCCGCGAAGACCCACGACCTCGAGGTCTGGATGCCGGGGCAGGACACCTACCGGGAAATCTCAAGCTGTTCGAACACGCGCGCGTTCCAGGCGCGGCGCATGAACGCGCGCTACCGGCCGGCCGAGGATGGACGCGGGCCGGAGCATGTTCACACGCTCAACGGCTCCGGCGTCGCCGTGGGCCGCGCCCTCATAGCGGTGCTCGAGAACTACCAGAACGCCGACGGCACGATCACGGTGCCCGAGGTGCTGCGGCCCTATATGGGCGGTCGAGAGACGATCGGGCCCGATGCATAAGTTCCCGCGCAGGCTCGACAAGCTGCGGATCCTTGTCTCGAACGACGACGGCGTGCGTGCGCCGGGCATCCGTGTGCTCGAGCGCATCGCGCGCGAGATCACCGACGATGTCTGGGTGTGTGCACCGCTGAACGAGCAGAGCGGGGCGGGGCATTCGCTGACGCTGCGCTATCCGCTGTGGCTGCGCCGGATCGCGACACGGCGCTACGCCGTCGAGGGCACGCCGACCGACAGCGTGCTGGTCGGCATCCATCACGCCGTGAAGGACCGCAAGCCGGACCTCGTCCTCTCGGGCGTCAACCGCGGCAGCAACATGGGCGAGTTCATTACCTATTCGGGCACCTGCTCGGCGGCGATGGAGGCAACGATCCTCGGGGTGCCCGCCATCGCGTTCAGCCAGCAGACCGATTTCGACCGCAGCAACACCCACTGGGCGACGGCGGAAAAGTACGCGCCGGACCTGATCCGCAAGCTCTGCAAGGCCGGATGGCCGGAACGCACC
>JAEPNS010000188.1 GCA_017643325.1 Alphaproteobacteria bacterium
CGGTGCTACCCGCCGATCGGCTCGAGTTGCGCTTGCGGGACGAGGGTGGGGGACGCCATATCCGGCTCGAAGGCTTCGGCACGTGGGCTGGTCGCCTGGCCGACATGGAAGTCTGATCGCCTCATGCCGCTGCCGCCTCCAGGGCTCTACTCTATCCCTGCGCACCGCCCGTTCGTGGATGACCTTGCACGAGTGCTGCTTGATGAAGCCTCGACGCAGTCTGATCCGCTGACGCTTTCGCGCGTCACCGTGCTGCTTCCCACGCGACGTGCATGCCGGGCCCTGCAGGAGAGTTTCCTGCGCCTTTCGGAAGGCGCTGCATTGGTTCTGCCACGACTGGTGCCGATCGGCGACGTCGACGAGGACGAGCTGTCGGTTTCGGCAGATACGGATCCGGCGGCACTGGCGAGCCGGGATGTTCCGCCGGCGATGCCGGAATTGCGCCGCCGGCTCCTGCTCGCCGACGAGTTGCGCAGCCGATACGCCGAACTGGGTGAGTCGTTGCCGGTGGATCAGGCCGTGGAGCTTGCGGGCGCCCTCGCCCGTCTGCTCGACCAGGTCCAGACAGAGCGGCTCGATTTCTCCGCGCTCGAAGAACTCGTGCCGGAAGACTATGCCGAACACTGGCAGGACACCCTGTCGTTTTTTTATATCCTGTGCGAGACGTGGCCGGGCCCCCTCGAACGCGCGGGAGCAACAGATTCCGCGGAGCGGCGCAACCTGCTGCTGGAAGCGCGGGTTGCGGCCTGGCAGAAGAATCCGCCGAGACAGCCGGTGATCGCGGCCGGCAGTACAGGCAGCATACCGGCGACGGCAGACCTGTTGGCGTGCGTTGCCTCGCTGCCGTCCGGATATGTGTTGATGCCGGGTCTCGACCGGACCCTGGATGACCGCGCCTGGTCGTCACTCGAGGCATCTCATCCTCAGTACGGTTTACGGCAGCTTCTCGAGCGGATGGGAGAGGAACGGGCAGCCGTCGGCGAGTGGCCCGCTGGCGAGACGGGTGGCATGCCGGACGGTCCGGCCCGGACCCGGCTGATCGCCGAAGCCCTGCGGCCGGCGGCCACCACAGACACGTGGCGGGAGGAGCGCGGCACGATACCGGCCACCGCCCTCGACGGCGTCGTCCGGATCGATGCGCGGCACCCCCATGAGGAAGCTGGGGCGATCGCCCTTGTTTTGCGCGAGGTGCTCGAGACACCCGGCCGGACTGCCGCTCTCGTGACACCCGACCGGGACGTGGCCCGGCGTACGGCCGCCCTGCTCGGGCGTTGGGGCGTGGTCATCGACGACAGTGCAGGTGTGCCGCTCTCGGATACGCCACCCGGCGCGTTTCTGCGTGGCGTGCTCGAAATGGTGCATGATGAATTCGCGCCCGTCCCTCTTCTCGCGGCCTTGAAGCATCCGATTGCGGCTGGCGGGATGACAACGGGCAGTTTTCGGCGTGCCGTGCGTATGCTCGAACGTGCGGTTTTGCGCGGGCCGAGACCGTTGCCGGGTGTTACCGGCCTCCGTTCGGCGGTCATCCGCGCGGTGCAGGACCGCGAGGACGGAGACGACATCGACTGGAACGCCGTACAGGCGCTCGTCGACAAACTGGCGCAGGCGGCTGGCGGCCTGGAGAACGCCCTGCACTCCCGGGACATGCCTCTCGGTGCCCTCGTCGAGGCACATGCGCAATGTGCGGAAGCGCTTGCTGCCACGGACGAGCAGTCGGGCGCCGAGCGGCTTTGGCATGGCGACGATGGCGAGGCTCTCGCGGGTTTCATCTCGGAGCTCGTGTCTCATGGACAAACCACGAGGATTGCGCCCGGACGGTACGCGCGCCTGTTCGATGCGCTGATGGCGGGACGCGTGGTGCGCCCGCGGTTCGGAACCCATCCGAGACTTTCCATCCTCGGTCCGCTCGAGGCGCGGCTGCAACGCCAGGACGTGATGGTTCTCGCGGGGCTCAATGAGGGGACCTGGCCGGCGGAAGCGGATGTCGATCCCTGGATGAGCCGGCCGATGCGCGCGGCTTTTGGGCTGCCGTCTCCGGAGCGGCGGACGGGTTTGAGCGCGCACGATTTCACCCAGGCCTTCTGCGCGGAAACCGTTGTGCTCACGCGTTCGGAGCGGGTTGACGGTGCGCCGGCGATTCCATCGCGCTGGTTGACCCGGCTGGATGTCGCGGTTGAGGCATTGGGTGTCGAGGGTGGCGACCGAGTGAAGGCGCGGGGTGATACTTACCTCAACTGGTGGCGAAGTCTGGAATCGCCTGCGCCTCCGGATCCGCGAACGGCGCAAAGCATACGGCCGCGACCGAGGCCGCCGCTCGAATCCCGCCCTCGCGAACTTTCGGTAACCCAGATCGAGACATGGATGCGAGATCCATATGCGATCTACGCGCGCATGATCCTGGATCTGGAAGCGCTTGCGCCGATCGACCAGGCGGTCGACGCGGCGGACTACGGATCCCTGATACACCGGATTTTCGACCGGTTTCTCGGGAATTACCCCGAAGGTCCGCTTCCGGCCGACGCGGGATCGGCGCTGCGGTCGATCGGGGAAGAGGTGCTCGGACCTTACCGGAGCCTGCCGGCTGTCTGGAGTTTCTGGTGGCCGCGATTTGAACGCATGGCTGCCTGGTTTCTCGAAACGGAGGTCCAGCGCCGCACAATCCTCCGTCGTACGCATGCTGAAGTTCGGGGGCGGCTGGAGCTCGACGCGCCTGGCGGGATATTCGTGCTCCGCGCGCGCGCTGACAGGATCGATGAACTGGCTGACGGCGGTCTCGCGGTGATTGATTTCAAGACCGGAGCGCCACCCACCAAGAAGGAGGTCGCTGCCGGCTTCGCACCCCAACTTCCGCTTGAGGCGGCGATCCTAGCCCACGGCAGGTTCGACGGGGTGCCGGGCGGGGAGGCCGGCGAACTCGCATACTGGCGTCTGTCCGGCGGGCGTGACCCGGGCGAGATACGGGACGCGGCGGACGACCCGTCTGAGGTGGCGCTGCAGGCTTTCGCCGGGTTGCGCGAACTGGTCACCCGGTTCGACGACCCGCGGACGCCCTACGAGTCGCGCCCACGTCCGGACCGTGCCCCGAAATACTCCGACTACGAGCATCTCGCCCGGGTGAAGGAATGGTCCGTCACGGACGACGGCGAGGGCGACGAATGACCACCGCGCCCAACTTCAACCCCGATGAACTCGTTCGCGTCTCTTCCCGCCAGCGCGAGGGAGCCGATGCCGGTACCAATGCGTGGGTTTCCGCGTCCGCCGGGGCCGGCAAGACGCGCGTGCTCCGCGACAGAGTTCTGCGCCTGCTGATGGCCGGGGTCGCGCCGTCTCGGATCCTCTGCTTGACCTTCACTAAGGCGGCTGCGGCCGAGATGTCACGGCGAATCAACGATGAACTCGGCGCCTGGACAGTCGCCGACGATGCGACGTTGCACGCGGAACTCGCAAACCTGTTCGGGGCGCCACCGGAGCCCGATGACCTTTTGCAGGCCCGACGCCTTTTTGCGCGGGTCCTGGACGCCCCCGGTGGCATGAACATCATGACGATCCACGCTTTCTGCCAGTCGGTCCTCCGGCGTTTTCCGCTGGAGGCTGGCGTGGCGCCGTACTTCAAGGTGATGGAGGACCGTGACGCGGCCGAGCTTCTCGATGACGCGAAGGCCGACATGTTGGCCGATGCCCAGGCGGCTGACAGTATTCTCGGTGCCGCCATGACCGAGATTGCTAGCCGGGTCCATGAACTCCGATTTCCGGAGTTGCTCGGCGAGATCACGCGTGCGCGGACAAGGTTCGCAGGGCTTTTCGAGGCGCACGGTGGCGTTGAGGGTGCGACGGATCGGCTCGCAGCGTTCCTGGGTGTCGAACCGGATATCACGGAGGCTGATGTTCTGGCGGAAGCGTGCGGCGATCTCGCGTTCGACGCGGAAGGTCTGCGAAGGGCTGTGGCAGCCCTGTCCACAGGCTCACGGCGCGATGTCGAACGCGGGGCGAAGATCGGGGAGTGGCTTGCCGCCGACGGCCGGGACCGGGCCACGTCCTTCGGGTTCTACTGTGGCGCGTTTCTGACCCAGTCCACCGGTGATCTTTATAAAACGCTCGTCACGAAACCGGTCCGCGAGGCGAACCCGGGTGTTGAGGATATCCTCGTCGCGGAGGGTGAGCGGCTGCGCGCGGTCCGGGACCTCGCGCGCAAGGCCTCGCTGCTGGCAGCAAACCGCGCGCTTGCGCATGTTGCGGCGGATCTGATTGCCCGATACGAGGCCCGCAAGTCCGCTTCGGGCCGGCTCGACTACGAAGACCTCATCAACAAGACGCGTGCGCTACTTGTCGAGGCCGGCCCTGCCTGGGTTCTCTACAAGCTCGATGGCGGCATCGATCATGTTCTGATCGACGAAGCGCAGGACACCAACCCGGAGCAGTGGGACGTCGTCGATGCTCTGGTCGACGAGTTCTTTTCCGGCGCCGGTGCGCGGGACGAATCGACGGAACAACTCGGACTGCCGCTGCGAAGCGTTTTTGCCGTCGGGGACGTAAAACAGTCGATCTACAGCTTCCAGGGTGCCGAGCCGCGACGGTTTATGGAAATGCGCGCAAGGCTGAGTGAGCGCGCGCTGGCGGCGGAGCGAAGGTGGTCTGACGTAGAGCTCAACTTCTCATTTCGATCGGCACGGCCGGTGCTGGAAGCGGTGGACAAGGTCTTCGAGCGTGACGGCGCGCGTGCCGGTGTGGTGAATGGTATCGACCGGTTGATCCATACCGCTCTGCGCGACCGCGACGCAGGACTGGTGGAACTCTGGCCTCCGGTTGTCAGCGAGCGCGGAGAGGAACCGGAACCGTGGAAGCCGCCGGTCGACCCGGTCAGCCTGCCGGGCGAGCGGGACCGGCTCGCGGCCGCGATCGCCGACCAGATCGGAGGCTGGCTGGCGGAGGGGGAGATGCTCGAGAGCCAGGGCCGTCCGATCGACGCCGGTGATATCATGGTGTTGGTGCGCCAACGCGGTCCCTTCGTCGATACTCTGGTGCGCGCGTTGAAGGAACGGGGCATTCCTGTTGCAGGCGTCGACCGGATGGTGCTGACCGAGCAGATCGCGGTCATGGACCTTTTGTCGCTCGGAGCCTTCCTGCTGTTGCCCGAAGACGACCTGAATCTCGCGGCTCTCCTGAAGAGCCCGCTGTTCGGCCTTGGCGAGCAGGATCTGTTCGATCTCGCCCACAACCGTGGTGACGTATCGCTTTGGGAGGCGCTGCTCTCGCGCCGGTCCGAACCCGGACTCTGTTCGCGCGCCGCCGGCCAGCTAAGCGACCTGCTGGCCCGGGTCGACTACGAGCGGCCGTACGAATTGTTTGCCGGGGTCCTGTCCCGTGGAGGGCGGGAGGCCCTGGTTTCGCGACTGGGTCCTGATGCAGCCGACGCGATCGATGAATTCCTGGCGCTCGCATTGTCCTTCGAGGCCAACCATCCTCCGTCGATGCAGGCGTTCCTGCACTGGGTCGTGGCGGGGGACGCCGAGGTGAAGCGTGATCTCGACCAGACCGGCGATGCCGTAAGGGTGATGACGGTTCACGGGGCCAAGGGACTTGAGGCGCCGGTTGTTTTCCTCCCGGACACGACCCGGCTTCCGCGCAAGCTGCCTGGTATCCTGTGGCACGAGGACGGATCCGTGCCCTTCTTCGTGTGGCTGCCGCGTGTCGAGGATGGCGATGCTGCGAGCCTCGGTCTGCGCGACATGGTGCAGTTGCGCCGGGACGAGGAATATCGCCGCTTGCTCTACGTCGCGATGACGCGTGCGGAGGAGCGCCTCTATCTTTGCGGGTGGGGCAAGCCCGCAGACAGGTCATGGTACGCGCTTGCGGCTGACGCCATGGAGCAGATCGCGAGGCCGCTTCCTTTGCCCGGCTTCCTTGATGCGGGGCCCGAGCACGATCACATCTTGCGTTTGGTATCCGAACAGCGCGCCCCGGTGCCGTCCGGTGCAGCGGAGGTGGCTGTACCGCCTACGCCGGTGCCGCGTTGGATCGACGCGCCTGCGCCGGACGAACCGGATCCGCCACGCCCGCTTGCGCCCTCCGACCCCGGCGCGCCGACCCCGGTGCGCGCACCTGTCGAGCGGCAGGCGGACGAGCTTCGTTTTGCACGGGGCAATGTCCTGCACCGCTTGCTGCAATGGCTGCCGGAACTCGACCCGGCGTCCCGGCGCGCTGCGGCACAGGCTTACGTTTCGCGGCCGGTGGTCATGCTCGGCGAGGACGCGCGCAACAAGGTGGTGGAAGAAGTGATGGCGGTGCTCGATGCCCCTGATTTTGCGTATCTGTTCGGACCGGACAGTCTCGCGGAAGTCGCTGTGACGGGGGTCATAGAAGGCACGTCCGGGATTCACCGCATCGTATCGGGCCAGATTGACCGGCTCGTGGTCGCACCGGACCGGGTTTCGATCGTCGACTACAAGTCGAATCGGCCACCGCCTGTCGAGCCGGCCCATGTCGCGCCGGTGTATCTTCGGCAGTTGGCGGCTTATCGGCACATCGTGCGACGGACCTGGCCTGACCGCCCGGTCGATGCCTATTTGCTGTGGACTGACGGACCGCGGCTGATGCGACTGCCGGATTCGCTGCTGGATGCCAACGATCCCGCGGAATATCGGACCTCGCACACGTCTGTGTGAAAGCTGTTCACAGGTCCAATTTCTTGACGCGACCCGGAACCAAACCTACGTTCGGATCGAACCTGAGCGCGGGCG
>JAEPNS010000189.1 GCA_017643325.1 Alphaproteobacteria bacterium
CGGCCCCGGTCAGGTCGTCGACAAGGGCGGGCAGCACGTCCCCCGCGATGTCCCGGTCGATGAGCACGGTCTCGGTCGCGCCGCAGATGCCCGTGCGGCGCATCTTGGCGTTCAACACGATATCGCGCGCCATCTGCGGGTCGGCGGCGGCGTGCACATAGGTGTGGCAGAGCCCTTCCAGGTGCGCGAACACCGGAATCCGGCTTTCCTCCTGCACCCGAGCGATCAGAGACTTGCCGCCGCGCGGCACGATCACGTCCACGAAGTCGGTCATGCGCAGAAGCGCACCGACCGCCTCGCGATCCGTCGTCGGCGGCGCCTGCACCGCGGCGACAGGCAATCCGGCCGCGGTCAGCCCGTCCTGCAGGCAGGACAGGATCACGCCCGAGGATTCGAAACTTTCCGACCCGCCGCGCAGGATCGCGGCATTGCCGGCCTTGATGCAAAGCCCGCCCGCATCCGCGGTCACGTTCGGGCGCGACTCGTAGATCACCCCGATCACGCCCAGCGGCACCCGGACCCGGGCGATCTTCAGGCCGTTCGGGCGCTCCCACTCGGCGAGTACGGTCCCGATCGGGTCGGGCAGGTCCGCGACCTCCTCCAGGCCGCGCGCCATCGCTTCCACGCGTTCGTCGTTCAGCACCAGGCGGTCGAGGAACGAGCCCTTCACGCCGTTGGCCTCGGCCCGGGCGACGTCATTGGCGTTCGCGGCCAGGATCTCGTTCTTGCGGGTGCGGATCGCCTTCGCCGCCGCGGCCAACGCGGCGTTCTTCACGTCGGCGGAGGCATTGGCGAGGTCGTGCGCGGCAGCCTTCGCCGCAACGCCGATCCGGTTCATCGCCGCAACGATATCCTGTGTGTCGGTCAGGTCGTGTGCTGCCGTCATCATCTTTCTCCAAGCAGGCCCGGCGCGGGCCGGGCGACGATAGTCAATCCGCGCATGAATTTCACCCCGCCGGCTCCGCCCTGCGGGGCAGTTCGGCGCGCATGCCGAGCCAGATCGCACCGAGGATCAGGCTCCCGCCGATCACGGTCTCGATCCCGAACCCCTCGCGGAAGTAGAGCCAGCCCAGCCCGGCGCTCAGGACCGGCTCCGACAGCAACACGAGCGCCAGGAACATGGGCGACAGCGCCCGCACGGCCCAGTTGAAGCCCGAATGGCCGACCACCTGGCTGACGAGGCCGATGGCCACCAGCGCGAACCATGTCTCGCCCGAGAACCCGGTGACCGTGAGCCCCTGTCCCGCCACAGGAATCCAGAGCAGGAGCGCCGCGCCGGCATAGACCAGCGCGACGAAGGCGAGGGTGCCGAGCCGCCGCCGCGCGTCTTCCGCCACAAGGAAGAACGCGGCGAAGAACATGCCGCCCGCCAGCGCCAGCGCGTCGCCGATCAGCGTGCCGAGCCCCACCCGCACGCTGCCCCAGGCCATCACCGCGCTGCCGGCGACCGCGAGCACGACCGCGAGCCAGGTCGCGCGTCCCGGGGGACGCCGGAGCGCGATGGCCGACCAGAGCGCGAGCCACACCGGCGTCAGCGTCACTAGCACCACCGAGTTCGCGATCGAGGTGCGCGCCACGCCCTCGATCCAGGTGGCGAAGTGCAACGCCAGCAGCAGGGACCCGAAGCCGAGCAGCTTCCAGTCGCGCGCGGTCAGCCGCGATATCTCGCCGCGCGCGCCGTACAGCGCGACGGGCAGCACCACGGCGGCCGCGATCAGCATCCGGTAGGCGGCGATCACCATCGGGTCGGCGTCGGCCATGCGCACGAAGATCGCCGCATGGGCGACCGACAGCATGGCGGCGATCAGGACGACGGTGTAAAGCGCCCCGTTTCGGTTTTCGGCGGGCTCCATGGCACCGCTCAGCTCTCGACCAGGTCGTCGCGGTGGATCAGCTCCTCGCGGCCGCGATAGCCGAGCAGGCCCTCGATGGCGTCGGACCGGCAGCCCGCGATGCGGCGGGCGTCGTCGGCGCCGTAGGCGACCAGCCCGCGCGCGATCTCCGAGTTGTCTGGGCCGACCACCACGACCGGGTCGCCGCGCCCGAACGCGCCGTCGACCTTCGTGACGCCGGCCGGCAGCAGGCTCTTGCCGCTGGCCAGCGCACGCGCGGCGCCCGCGTCCACATGCACAGTGCCGACGGGGTTGAGCGCGCCCGCGATCCAGCGCTTGCGCGCGGTCTGCGGCTCGCCATGGGGCACGAACCAGGTCGCGCGCGCGCCGTCCTGGAGACGCCGGACGGGGTGGCGGTCGCGCCCGTCGAGGATCGCCAGCCGGCAGCCGGCCTGCAGCGCGATGCGGGCCGCCTCGATCTTGGTGATCATGCCGCCCGAGCCGTCGTCGCCGGCGGTCTCGTCGGCCATGGCCTCGATCTCGGGTGTGATCGCGTCGACGCGCGCGATGTGCGCCGCGCCGGCGTCGCGGGCCGGGTCGGCGGTGTAGAGCCCGTCGATGTCCGACAGGATGAGGCAGGTGTCGGCCTCCATCATCTGCGCGACCCGCGCGGCGAGGCGGTCGTTGTCGCCGAAGCGGATCTCCTCGGTCGCGACGGTGTCGTTCTCGTTGATGATCGGCACGACGCCCAGCCGCAGCAGGGTGGCCAGCGTGTTGCGCGCGTTGAGGTGGCGGCGGCGGTCCTCGGTGTCGTCGGTGGTGAGCAGGATCTGCGCGATCTTGACGCCGTGGCCCGCGAGCGCCTCCTGCCACGCGTGGGCGAGCTGGATCTGCCCGGTGGCCGCGGCGGCCTGGCTCTCGTCGAGGCGCAGCACCCGGTTGCGGGGCCCGCGCGCGAGGCCGAGCAAACGCCGCCCCACCGCGATCGCGCCCGAGGAGACGATCATCACGTCGATGCCGCGGCCGCGCAGGTCCGCCACGTCCTGCGCCAGCGCGTCGAGCCAGTCCGTGCGCAGCCGGCCGTCGTCCTCGGCGAGGAGCGCGGAGCCGACCTTCAGGACAATCCGGCGTGCGCCTTCAAGGCTCTCGTGGGCGGTGCTCATGCCTCCGCCTCGTCGTCAGCCGCTTCGGCGGCCCCTTCCGCGGCTTCGGCGGCACGCGCCTCCTCGATGACACGGCGGAGCGCGCGCAGCGCCTCGGTGACGCCCTGGCGGGCGACGGCGGAGATCTGCAGCACCGGCGCACCAACTTCGGCACCTAGGGCCCGGGCGGTGTCCGCTATCTCATCAGGTGAGACAGCGTCGGCCTTGGTGAGCGCGACCACCTCGGCCTTGCCCTCCAGGTCGCCGCCATAGGCCGCGAGCTCGCCGCGCACGGTGCGGTACGCCTCCACGGCGGCCTCGGGCCCCTGGGTGGCGTCGACCAGGTGCAGCAGCACGCGGCAGCGCTCCACGTGCCCGAGAAAGCGGTCGCCGAGCCCCTTGCCCTCGTGCGCGCCCTCGATCAGCCCGGGGATGTCGGCCAGAACGAAGCTGCCGTCATCGACCTCCACCACGCCGAGCGCGGGGTGGAGCGTCGTGAAGGGATAGTCCGCCACCTTCGGCGTCGCGGCGCTGACCGTGGACAGGAACGTCGACTTGCCCGCGTTGGGCAGGCCGACGAGGCCCGCGTCCGCGATCAGCTTGAGGCGCAGCCAGACCCACATCTCCTGCGCCTCGCCGCCGGCGTCGGCCCGGCGCGGTGCCTGGTTGGTCGAGGACTTGAAGTGCATGTTGCCGCGCCCGCCCGCGCCGCCCTCCAGCAGCACGATCCGCTCGCCGGGCGCGGTCAGGTCCGCGATCAGCGTCTCGTTGTCCTCGGCAAAGATCTGGGTGCCCGCGGGCAGCTCCAGCACCACGTCCTTCCCGCCGCGCCCGTAGCGCGCCTTGCCCATGCCGTCGGTGCCGCGCTCGGCCTTGAAGTGCTGGCGGTAGCGGTAGTCAATCAGCGTGTTGAGACCGGGCACGCATTCGGCGATGACGTCGCCGCCGCGCCCGCCGTCGCCCCCGTCGGGCCCGCCGCGCGGCACATGGGCCTCGCGCCGGAAGCTGACGCAGCCGTTCCCGCCGTCGCCGGAGCGCAGGTAGATCTTGGCCTGGTCGAGGAACTTCATGGGATGTCTGTCTGCGTGTTGCGGGGGCGTCAAAAAGGCTTCGGAAACGAAAACGGGGAGACCGGCACGCCGATCTCCCCGCGGAAATTCCGTGGTGGGGTGTCGTCTAGACCGGCGGGACCACCGACACGAAGGTCCGCCCGCCGCGGCGGCGCGAGAACTCCACGTTGCCCTCGACCATCGCGAAGATGGTGTGGTCCTTGCCGATGCCGACATTCTCACCGGGGTGATACTTGGTGCCGCGCTGGCGGATGATGATGTTGCCCGGGATCACGGACTCGCCGCCGTACTTCTTGACGCCGAGGCGCTGGCCCGGGGAGTCGCGGCCGTTGCGCGAACTGCCGCCCGCTTTTTTATGTGCCATCGGGAACTACTCCTTGCTGTCGTCGGACGCGACATCCGCCGCATCGTCTTCCTTCGCCGCCGCCTTCTTCTTCGGCGCGGCCTTTTTCTTCGCCGGCTTGCCCGTGACGTCGAGCACGCGCAGCACCGTCAGCTCCTGGCGGTGGCCCTGGGTGCGGCGGTAGCCCTTGCGGCGCTTCTTCTTGAAGACGACGATCTTGTCGCCACGGGTCTGCTCGACCACCTCGGCGGTGACCGTGGCGCCGTCGACCAGCGGCGCGCCGACCTTCGTCGCGTCGCCGTCGTTGACCATCAGCACGTTGTCGAGCTTGACCTCGCTGCCGGCCTCGCCCTCGAGCTTCTCGACGGTGATCACGTCGCCGTTGGCGACACGGTACTGTTTCCCGCCGGTCTGGATTACTGCGTACATAAGTCCGGGTCCGTTCAATCGCGGCGCCGCGGCGCGCCGGAAGCGCGTGCCGTACGGGCCGAAAGTTCCTGCAAAAACAAGGCGGACCGGGATTTGCGCCTCCGGTCCGTCGAATGCGGGCGGAATATACGCGGCCTGCGCGGCATGTCAACCGTTGCCGTGCGCCCAAAATCGCCAAAACCCGGGCCGGAAAGCGCCCTCAATCAGCGGGTTGCGGGCGCGGACGCCGGTGGGGTAGAACCCCACGTCCCGCACGCGGCGCGCCCGCGGCGGGAAAGCCCCGCGGCCCGCCGACGGCGGACCGGGCAACCGGCGGAGAGGTGCCGGAGTGGTTGAACGGGGCGGTCTCGAAAACCGTTGTGCGCGCAAGCGTACCGAGGGTTCGAATCCCTCCCTCTCCGCCATTTTGCTAATCCACAAGTTCGATTTCTTCTGCCGCGCTTAGTTGTCGTAGGTCGTTATCGAGCGAGACCCTCGACATCGCGGAAACCGCACACAGCCAAAAAAACGTTCGCCTGTATTCCCATTGATGCGCTCAACCAATTCACTGCCACAACGCGGGCAATTAGAGGCGGAAGCTTTCCGCGATATCCTCTTACGCACGTTTCCAACGTGCATGCGGTCGGTTCTGGAACTCGGCTCCAAACGCCTTTCCTCAATCCATTTACAGATCCGGTCCAACTCGTAATGAGAGAGCACCGGTTCAGTTTTGGATCGAATGAATCTTGCGAGTCCAGATACGCCCTCGACCACCTCAGATGGCATCGGTGTTTTGAAGGTACTGGAGCCAACAAAAACAACAACATTGTATACGTAGTCAGGGACCACATTCAGCGTATCGCTCACTGCCCTCACGTGGACCGCATTCTGATGTAGTGGATTTTGGAACTGCTGCTTGGATCGATAAATAATTTGCGTCCAACGCGCATGATCCACATCGCCAAATATCCAACCCGTCATGTTCTTGGTTTCGACAACGAATATTCCGTATGGCGAGACGACAAGGTGGTCTATCTGCGTCGTACCATCGCCGATCGCCAAAGTGACGTTGTCGAACAGACGATAGGTTTTCTTATCTAGGAACCTGGAGATGCCGGCACTGACCCGGCGCTCACCCTCGTTTCCTTTGGACCGCGGAGATCGAACATTCTTGGCAAAGAAGAAAAGCGCCAAGATGAACAAGAGAATGAGAAACGATTGCGGTTCCATGTTCAGGCCATGAGTTCTAGTTCTAGGCGAGTGCCCGCATGTTGCTCATGGATGTTAGTCCAGCTATCCGCCGAACGCTTCTGGTTATCCCACACGCATTAGTTGCAGGTTTCGGACACGTTCTCGTATCGTGTCCAAACTGCCATCCCAATCTTGCAGCCGAGAGCACGAGCGACAGCATGGGCCACTGCGTATTCATGTTGCGTCCCGACTCGATCTACGACGACAACCCGGCTGAGCAGTACCAGTTCCCCAGCATCTACTTGAGTCGCGCTGCCACCTGCGAGGGCGATTGGGTGGTCTATCTCGAACCCACCAAGGTGCCCCAATCCCGTGGCTATTTCGCGATTGCGAGGGTCCAAAAAATCATCGAGGACCCGAAGGCCAACGGCATGTATCTCGCCATCATCGAGCCGGGCAGCTACCTCGACTTGGCCAAGTCAGTCCCGTTCCGAGACGGGCCTGACCCAATCGAGCGCGGCTTGCTGAACGAGGAAGGAAGGCTCTCCGGGCGCGCACAAGCTGCAATCCGGCCGATCTCGTCGGCAGACTTTCTCCGAATCCTCGACCGCGGGCTGGACCAAACCGACGAAGTCCTGCCCCGATGGGAAAGCGACCCTCATCAGGTGCAGGAAGAACAAGCCCCGTTCCTCGGTAAGGCGGACCGGCAGCGCGTCGAACAGCTCGTAACCCGG
>JAEPNS010000018.1:0-18931 GCA_017643325.1 Alphaproteobacteria bacterium
CTGGCGTTCGGCCTGCTTGCGCACGCCCCCGCGATGGCCCAGACCAAGCTCAAGGTCGCCTATATCCCGATCATGCCGATGTCCCAGCTGTTCGTGATGGAAGGCGAAGGCTGGACGAAGGAGGCCGGGCTCGAGCTCGAGCTGACCAAGTTCTCCTCCGGGCCCGCGATCGTGCAGGCCATCGCATCGGGCGACTTCGACGTCATGTACTTCGGCATCGGCCCGGCCATGGTGTCGCGCGCGAACGGCGTGCCCCTGAAGGTCGTCGCCAGCAACGTGATCGAGCAGATCGCGCTGATCACCCGTGGCGAGTTCGCCGAGACCATGGCCGCGGCGGCCAGCCCGGCCGAAGGCGTCAGGACGTTCACCGAAGAGGAGGGCCGCAAGCCGCGGATCGCCTCGCTGCCGAAAGGCTCGGTGCCCGACACCGTTTTCCGTCACTGGCTGATCCGGGTCGCCGGCCTCACCGAGGACGATATCGAGATCGTCGGCATGGGTGCGGGCAAGGTGCAGCAGGCGATGCTCGCCAAGTCGGTCGACGCGGCCTCGATCCTGGAGCCGATCGTCACCATCATCGGCGACCGGCTTCCGGACGCAAAGATCGTCGCCAAGGGCGGCGAGATGCTGGAGAACCAGCCGGGCGCCGTCGTGGCCGTGCGCGAGGGCGTGATCGCCGAGCATGGCGACGCCGTCGCGAAGCTGGTCGAGCTGCATGTCCGCGCGACGAACCTGATCAACGAGGACCCGGCCCGCGCAGCCCGGCACATCCACGCGTTCCTCGGCGCAGGCCTGATCCCCGTCGAGACGATCGAGCGGGCCCTGCAGTCGCAGATCAGCAACTTCGTCGCCGACCCGAGCCAGATCCAGCCGGCCACGAAGGTGATGCACGACTTCTCGGCAGAGATCGGCACGCTGAAGAAGCCGGTGCCGCTTGATGAGCTGTTCGACACCTCCTTCTACGAGAAGGCCGTAAAGTAGGAACGTGACCAGGCGGAGCGTTCTCGGCGCGGGCGGCCTGCTCGCCTTCCTGCTGCTGTGGGAAGCCATCGCGCGCAGCGGCCTCATCGAGGCCACCCTGCTGCCCGCGCCCAGCCGCCTGCCCGCCACGTTCTTTTCGGAGGTCTCGCTCGGTTTCTGGCACGCAATGGTGTTCGCGAGCCTGAACCACTACCTGATCGGGCTGGTGAGCGGATCGGTGCTGGGCGTGATCGTCGGCGGCTCGGTCGCGCTGTTCCCGACCGTCGATGCCACGCAGAGCTGGCTCGCCCGCCTGCTCCGGCCGATCCCGCCGCTGGCCTGGATCCCGTTCGCGATCATCTGGTTCGGGATCAGCGAGACGGCCGCCGCCTTCATCATCGCGATCGGGGTTTTCTGGATCAATTACTTCACGGCCTACGCGGCCGTGCGCGCCGTCGATCCCGACCTGGTCGAGCTGGCCGCCTCCTTCGGCCACCGCTCGCTCGGCGCGCGGCTGCGGAAAGTGATCCTTCCCGCCGCGGCCCCGGGCATCCTCTCGGGCCTGCGGGCCGGGCTCGGCCAGGGCTGGATGACCGTCGTCGCCGCCGAACTGTTCGGCATCACCGGGATCGGCCAGCGCATGAACGAGGCCGCCGGACTTCTCGCGACCGAGGTCGTGATCGTCTACATGCTCACCATCGCGCTGCTCTACGGCGTCAGCGACATGATCTTCGTCGCCGTACAGAACCGGGTGCTCCGATGGCAGCGATAGTCGAGCTCAAAGATATCGCCGCGACCTTCCCGGGCGCGGCGCAGCCCGTCTTCGCAGACATCGACATGGCCGTGGAACGCGGCGAGTTCGTGATCGTCGTCGGCGCGTCGGGCGCGGGCAAGTCGACATTGCTGCGCGTGATCGCCGGGCTGCTGGAACCCTCCGCCGGCCACATCGCCCACGACATCGAGAAACGCCCCGACCGGCGCGAGATCGCCATGGTCTTCCAGGAGGCCCGGCTGATGCCGTGGCGCAAGGTCGCGGACAATGTGGCGCTCGGCCTCGAGGGGCTGGACGTCAGCAAGAGCGAGCGCGACAGGCGAATCGCCGACGCGCTCCGGCTCGTCGGGCTGGCCGACTTCGGCGATCGCTGGGCGCACGAGCTGTCCGGCGGCCAGCGCCAGCGGGTCGGGATCGCGCGGGGTCTCGCGGTCGACCCGGACCTGCTGCTGATGGACGAGCCGTTCGGCGCGCTGGACGCCATCACCCGCCAGACACTGCAGGACGAGCTGCTGCGCATCTGGAACGAGACCGGCAAGTCGATCCTGTTCGTCACCCACGACATCGACGAGGCGGTCTACCTCGGCGACCGGGTGTTGCTGCTCGGCGGTGCGCCCGCGCGCATCGTCCGCAACTACGAGGTCGGCGCGCCGCGCCCGAGATCGCGGGAAGGCGAGGAGGTCGGCCGCGTCGGCGCACAGGTGAAGGCCGACCTGTCCAGCCTCTTCGACCAGGGCGGAGGGATCTGAGCCGTGCGGGTGCTGCTGCACGCGCCGACCGCCGACGCGCTGGCCCGGGCGCGCTCGAACGCGCGCAACCTGCTCGCGCGCCAGCCGGACGCCGAGATCCTGATCGTCACCAACGCCGACGGTGTCACGGAGGCCATCGCGACGCGCGACGCCGCCACCGACCCCATGCTCCGGATCTGCGAGAACACGTTGCGGACGCGTGAGCTCACCGCGCCCGCCTCGATCGCCACGGTGCCCGCCGCGATCGAGACCCTCGTCAACCTGCAGGAAGACGGCTGGATTTACGTGCGCGCATAGGCGAGGCTGCGCCCATGCGCATCTTCCACGCCGTCCTGCTCCTGTTCAGCCTGTCGCTTGCCGCCGCCCCCGCCGGCGCGCGCGACATGCTGGCCCGCGAGGTCGTCTTCGGCGGGCTCGCCGGGACGTTCGTGACGCCCGCGTCTCCCGGTGAGCACAAGACGGTCGTGATGGTCGCAGGTTCCGGGCCGACCGACCGGAACGGCAACAGCAAGCTGGGCGTCGATGCGGACTACCTCGAGATGCTCGCCGACGCATTCGCCGGCAAGGGCATCGCGTCGCTGCGCTACGACAAGCGCGGCGTCGGCGGCAGCAAGGCGCTGGTTACGGCGGAAGCCGATCTCCGATTCTCCGACTTCGTCGGGGACGCGACGACATGGGCGGAATGGGCGCGGGCGCACGACGGTGTGTCCTGCGTGTTCATGCTCGGCCACAGCGAGGGGGGCCTGATCGCCACCATCGTGGCGGACCGTAAGGACATCGCGGGGCTCGTGCTCCTGTCGTCGCCGGGCCGGCCGCTCGGCGCCGTCCTGCACGACCAGCTCTCCCGGCCCGCCTTCCCGTCCGACCTGCGCGAGACGGCGCTCACGACCCTTCGCAGCCTCGAGGAAGGCAATCGCGTCGCGGACGTGACCCCGAAACTCACGAACCTGTTCCGGCCCTCGGTGCAGCCGTTCCTGATCTCGCTGCTGAACGTCGACCCGGCAGCGGAGCTGGAGAAATACAACGGCCCGGTGCTGATCGTCTCGGGCGGGCAGGACCTCCAGGTCTCCAAGCGCGACTTCGCGCTGCTCCGCAAGGCGGACCCGGACGCGACGACGGTGCGGATCGCGAAGATGAACCACGTCCTGAAGGACATCGACGGCGACCGCGCGGCGAACCTCGCCAGCTACCGGAACCCCAATCTGCCGCTGGCGGCGGGTCTCGTGCCGGCGGTGACAGGCTTCATCAGCGACACGGACTGCCCGAACAAAGGATAAATTTCACGCCGGCCCCTTGCCCGGCCCCTCCCCGCGACCCACAATCATCTATGGAGGAGGAACGTTCCCCGGTGGGGCGCCCGGTCTTCAAAACCGGTGAGGGGCGTCAGACGTGCCTGGTGGGTTCGACTCCCACCCTCTTCCGCCAAATTTCGGCGAATAGAACCCGCGCCCGGCGTGTTCATGTTCGTGCGTGAACGATCCCGGCAGACCTTGGCAGACCCCGGCGCGGCATGAAATCCCCGGTTCCCATCCATACCGACATCGTCCTCGTGGGCGGCGGCCACAGCCATGTGGACGTGCTCAAGAAGTTCGGGATGAAGCCCGAGCCGGGCGTGCGGCTGACGCTCGTCGCGCGCGACATGCTGACCCCCTACTCCGGGATGATCCCCGGCTACATTGCGGACCACTATTCGCGCCGCGAGGCGCATATCGACCTGCGCCCGCTGGCGGCGTTCGCCGGGGCGCGGCTGGTCCACGCCGCGGCATTGTCCATCGACCCCGACGCCCGGCGGCTCGAGATCGCGGGCCGCCCGGCCATCGGGTTCGACATCGCCTCCATCGACACCGGCTCCACACCGTCGACCCGGGGCATCGCGGGCACCGAGCACGCCATCCCGGTCAAGCCCATCGACCGGTTCCTCGAGGCCTATCACGCGCTGGCCGACCGGATCCGGGCCCATGACGGGACCTTCCGGATCGCCGTCGTCGGCGGCGGTGCGGGCGGGGTCGAGCTGTCGTTCTCGCTCGCCCACCGGCTGCGAAGCAGGGCCGCCGACCCCGGACAGGAAACCACCCGGATCGAGGTCACCATCCTCGAGGCCGACGACATCCTGCTGCCGAGCTACAACGCGGCTGCACGGCGGCGTGTCACCCGGGCGCTCGCGGCACGCAACATCGACGTGCGCACCGGCGTCACCGTGTCGGCGGTCGCGCCCGGCCGCATCGAACTCGAGAAGGGCGAAACCCTGGCCTGCGACCAGGCGATCCTGGTGACGTCGGCCGGGCCGCCGGCATGGCTGGCGGACAGCGGCCTGGCGCTCGATGACAGGGGCTTCGTGCGTGTCGACGACCGGCTGCGGTCCCCGTCGCACCCGCATGTATTCGCCGCGGGCGACGCCGCGTCGATGGACGGCCACAGTCTGCCGAAATCGGGGGTCTACGCCGTGCGGCAGGGGCCGTATCTCGCCGGCAACCTGCGCCGTCTCGCGACGGACCGCCCGCTGCGCCCCTACCGCCCGCAGGGTCAGACGCTCGCGCTCATCACGACCGGCGAGCGCCACGCCATCGGCGCGCGCGGGCCGTTCGCCGTCGAAGGTGACTGGGTCTGGCGCTGGAAGGACTGGATCGACCGGCGCTGGATGGCGAAATACCACGACCTCCCGGACATGGACGAGGGGGCCGGGCCCGGAGAGGACGTTCTGGATGCCATGCGCTGCGGCGGGTGCGGCGCGAAGGTCCCCGCGCCGGTGCTGCGCCGCGCGCTCGACCGGCTGCCGGAGCAGGCCAGGGACGGCCTCGACCAGGGGCTCGACTCGCCGGACGATGCCGCGGTGCTGACACCCCCGCCCGGAAAGGTGCTCGTGCAGACCGTGGACCAGTTCCGCGCCTTCATCGACGACCCCTATTTGTTCGGCCGGATCGCCGCCAACCACTGCCTCGGGGACGTGTTCGCCATGGGCGCCGACGCGCATTCGGCGCTGGCCGCCGTGATGCTGCCCCATGGCGACGACGACAAGACCGCCGACGACCTGCACCAGCTCCTGTCGGGCGCGATCGAGACCCTGGCCGAGGCCGGCGCGGTTCTGGCGGGCGGCCACACCGGCGAGGGCGCGGAAATGGCCTTCGGCCTGACGGTCAACGGCTACGCGGACCGGGACGCGATCATCCGGAAAGGCGGATTGCGCCCGGGCGACACGCTGATCCTGACCAAGCCGATCGGCACCGGCGTGCTGTTCGCCGCCGACATGCGCGCCGACGCGCGCGGCGACTGGATCGAGGCGGCGCTCGCCTCCATGCAGCGCTCGCTCAGGCCCGTCGCGGAGATCGCGCGCGGCCACGGCGTGACGGCGGGGACCGACGTCACCGGCTTCGGCCTCGCCGGGCACCTGCTGGAGATGCTGGAGGCATCGGGAATCGGGGCGAAACTCGACCTCGATGCGGTGCCGGTGCTCGACGGGGCGCTGGAACTTTCACGCGACGGGATCGAGAGCACCTTGCGGCCCGGCAACGAGGCGTCCGCGGGCGCGGACGTGCTGGCCGGCGATCACCCGGTGCGCACCCTGCTGTTCGACCCGCAGACGGCCGGCGGCCTGCTGTTCGGCGTTCCGGCCGACCGGGCCGACGCCTGCCTCGCCGCCCTGCGCGCGGGCGCGGCCCCGGACGCGGCGGTGATCGGCCATGTCGCGGCGCGCGAGGCGCACGACAGCCAAGTGATGTTCTGACGCCCGGGGTCAGCCGTGCTTCGTGCGGTGGCGCTGGTGGGTCGGCACCATCGCATTCATCGCGAGCTGACGGGTCAACCCGTCGTCCGACTCCATGGCCCAGTCCCGCACGGCAACAAGGAGCGCGCCCAGCGTCGTCTCGCCCCACAACCAGTTCGCGATCTCGACATCGCTGCCGCGCCCGTCCGGCCGCGCGATGGCGGCCTCGGTGTAGAAATAGCGCAGGTCGTCGGCCATCCGCTTGAACGCCATGACCGGATGCGTGTCCGGCAGCGGTGACGGCGTGTCGTCCGGCGCGGCCGCGAAATCCGCGAGAAACCGGACGATGTCCTCCGGCGACATGCCGGAAATGCCGAATCCGGTGCGCCCGCCGCGGTTGGATTTCGATTCGGTGTACCACGGCCGCAACTGCGCGACCTCCTGGGACAGGGCCGCATGCAGCACGTCGGCATCGCTCATCTGCGCGACCGGCGGCGCGAAGTTCACCGGGCATGCCCAGCCGTCCGTCCCGTCCCCGTCCGCCGTGGCCGCCTCGCCCGGCGGCGGGTCGGGAAAATCATCCAGCACGGGGCCGGCATCGCGCTCCAGCAGCGCGAGGCAGGACAGCAGAACCCGGCGCTGGAAATCGGGCGCGTTCGGCCCCCCGAGCGGGCGCCCCAGCTCGAACGGCACGGCCAGCGCGCGCGGCGGGCGGATGGCCTCGGTGTGCGCGCGGATCAGGCTGATCTGCGTCGTCGGGATGCCTTCGCTTTCGAGATAATGAGCCAGCCCGCCCACGGCGCGCGTGCAGGCCGGTCAGACCGGGACAAGCAGCGCGGCGTCCACGGCATCGGACTTCAGGATCCCGGCCAGGTCGCGCACCACCGGCTCCATCGCGGCGGGCGGCGTCGCGCCCATGAACGAGAAGTGCCGGTCGGCGATCGACCCGATCCTGCCCTCGTCGCGCAGCTCGCGCAGCCGGTCGATCGGGAACGCCACGTTGACGTCCTGATAGAAGCCGGTCCGGTCGAAGTTGGTCGACAGGTGGCTCATCACCAGGTCGTCCATATCGGCATCGCCGGGGATGATCCGGTAGTCGGACGCGTAGCCCTCGAACGGCCGGTCGCCGCGGCCGTGAAGGCCCGCGGTCGACACGATGCAGACCCGCCGCTCCGCCAGCGGCGGCCCGACCGCCCACGGGGTGTCCGCGAAGGAGGGCACCTCCATGGCCAAGTAACCTTCGCGGAACTGCGCGGGCAGCTCGCTCAGCCGGACCACGGCCGCACCCTAGCCGTGCACCGTGCGGTGGCGCTGGTGGGTCGGCACCATGGCCGTCGGCGCGAGCGCCTTGTAGCCCGGATGCTCCGCCTCCATCGCCCAGTCGCGGATCGCGACGAGCACCTTGCCCAGCGTGGTCTCGCCCCACAGCCAGTTGGCGATCTCCACGTCGGTGACCCGTGCCCCGGGGCGCGCGATCGCGGCCTCGGTGTAGAAATAGCGCAGGTCATCGGCCATGTGCTTGAAGGCCAGATGGGGCGGCTTGTCGTCGAGCGGCGATTGGGCGCCCTCCTGCTCGACCAGCACCTTGGCGATGTAGGCCGCGATCTCCTCGGGCGACTTGCCGGAGATGCCGAAATTGGTGCGGCCTTTCCGGTTCTGCTTCGATTCCTCGTACCACGGGCGCAGCAGGGCGATCTCCTGTTCCAGCGCCTGGCGGACGAGATCCTCGTCGCTGACGTCGTCGACCGGCGCGGCGAAGTTCACCGGGCAGGTCCAGCCTTCCTGGTCCGGGTCCTCGCCCGGCGCCTCGTCCGGGAAGTCCTCCAGCACCGGGCCCGCGCCGCGGGTCAGCAGTTCCAGGCATTCACGCAGGACGCGGCGCTGGAACTCCGGCTCGTTCGGCGCGCCCAGCGGGCGGCCGAGTTCGAACGGGACCGCCAGCGCACGCGGCGGCTTGATTTCCTCCGCATGCTTGCGGATCAACGCGATCTGCGTCGTCGGGATACCTTCGTCTTCGAGATAATGAGCAAGCCCGCCCACGGCGCGCGTGCATTGGGGTCAGACGGGGACCAGGGCGACCGCGTCGACATTGTCCGCCTTGAGGACCTTCGCGAGGTCGCGCGCCACCGGCTCCATCACCGTCGGCGGCGTCGCGCCCATGAAGGAGAAGTGGCGGCTGGCAACCGAGCCGATCACGCCCTCCTCGGCGAGCTCGCGCAGGCGGTCGATCGGGAAGGACGTGTTGACGTCCTGGTAGAAACCGCTGCGGTCGAAGTTGGTCGACAGGTGGCTCATGATGAGCGCGTCCATGTCGTACTCGTCGGGAATGATCCGGTAGTCCCCGGCCCCAGGCGTGAAGGGCGGATCCTCGCGCCGGTGCAGCCCCGCGGTGGAGATCAGCGCCACGCGGCACTCCTCCAGCGGCTTCGGCTCGACCCAGGGCGTGTCGCCGAAATCGGGCAGCTCTTGGTTCACCAGGGCATCGCGCAGATGCTCCGGCATTTCACGTACGTGAACCATATGTCTCCGTTCCCGTCAGAATGCAGTCCGGAGGAGCCTATCAGGCCCTGGGAAGCGCCGACAACGACCATTGCCGAAAAGCACCTGTGAACGCGACGCAGAGGCATTTTCATCCATTGAGACATTCACCCGATGGCAGTTTGACGGGGCCGGAGGAACCCGGTTCGCTGCGGTCAATCCGGGAACCGGACGCGGACTTGCGCAACCGGCGGGAAACGGGAGACCATGTCCCCGGACGCAAAGAAACGGCTGCGAAGGCCGTAGACACTCAACCCCAAGGGAGGATTCTCCATGAAGAACCCAATCAAGCCTGCGCTGTATGCGGGCAGCGCCCTTCTGGCGCTGGCGCTCGCGGCGGCACCGGCGGCGGCCGACGACCACTTCTTCGGCGCCGACATCAAGACGGCCGAAGCGGCGGTGGAAGCGACCTCACTCGCGGAGAAGTGGCTGAACGGCGAAATTCCGTCGGACGTGAACGTCACCTATGACGGCCCGGTGATCAACTACCGCTACGCCTCCTACCTGCCCGCCGTGGCCGGGCTCGAGAAGCTGATGGACCGCGCGCTCAAGGTCCTCGAGAAAGACACCAACGGCAAGATCAAGTACCAGTCCTTCCACTCGCAGTCGCTGCACCCGCAGCGCGAGGCCTTCAACGCCGTGCGCGACGGCATCGCCGACTACTCGGCCTGCTTCATGATCTACGAGCCGACCAGCTTCGACATGCTGCACGGCCTGACGCTGCCGTTCCTGTTCGACGATTCGTCGGCAGCGACGCGGATCGCGATGGAGCTGTACCCGACCTACTTCAAGGAAGAGTACGAGAACATGGGCGTCTACATCGGACGCGAGTTCGTGACGCCGCCCTACAACATGATCGGCAACTCGAAGTACCTGCGCCTCGAGGACTGGCAGGGCTCGAAGGTCCGACTCGCCGGCCGCACGCAGGTCGCCGCGCTGAAGCGCCTGGGCGGCGTGCCGGTCTCCATCCCGTCGGGCGAGGCCTACACCTCGCTGCAGCGCGGGCTGGTCGACACGGTCGCCATGAACGACCCGGCGCTGATGATCTTCAAGCTGCAGGAGATCTCCAAGTTCCACAACCAGGTCGCCCTGTTCTCGGTCAACCTGGAGTACTGCGTCAGCCAGGACTGGTTCGACGGCCTGCCGGACGACCTGAAGCAGGTCTATTACCACTGGAACCAGAAAACCAACCTGATGCTCGCCCAGCTCTTCTACGAGCGGGTGGGGCGGCGCGCGGAATCGGTCTTCGTGAAGGCCGGCGTCGAGCCCGTGAAGCCGACAGCCGCCGAGATCCAGCGCTGGCAGGCCGCCGTGGCGCCCGTGACCGAGGAATGGGTCGCGGAGACCGAAGGCAAGGGTCTCCCGGCAAAGGCCATGCTCGCCGACATCGAGAAGATGAAGGCAACCTACGGCCCGCAGCCGTGGAACGAGCAGTTCCAGGCCATCCTCGATGCGCCGATCAAGGGTCTGATCGACTTCTAGTCGCGCAGACATGACGTGACCCGGCGCGGGGGCCCGTTCGAACACGGACGGGCCCCCGACCGCCACGAGGGGGGAATCTCCATGAACACCGTATCCGAGCAGATGCTGCGCTGGATCGACCGGGGCGTGGACCTGATCCATGCCTTCGGCGCACTGGTCTGCATCCCGGTCCTGACCCTGATCGTGACGGTGGACGTCGTCCTGCGCTACGCCTTCAACGCGCCGTTCGACTGGGCCATCGAGTTCAACGAGACGATGCTGCTGTTCATCCTGTTCGGCAGCCTGCCCTTCACCACCAAGGTGAACGGGCATATCCGCATGGAGCTGCTGTACCGCCATTTCAAGGGCAACCTGCTCCGCCTCGCCAACGCCCTGTGGGCAATGGCCGGGCTGTTCTTCTCGATCCTGCTGGCGGTGCGCACGGCGCAGCAGATCCCCTTCTACATCAAGATCAACAAGGCCTCGGAGTTCCTCGGGATTCCCGCCTGGCTGCCCAACGGCTTCGTCTTCGTGTGCGCCGTCCTGATGGCGATCTACTTCCTGCACCTGCTGTTCTTCGGCGTGCGCGAGGTGGAAGGTTCCGAAGACTGGGAAGCCAAGACGGCGAAGGGAGAAGACTGATGGATCCGACCACCGTCGCCATTCTTGGCATCGTCATCATGCTCGGGCTCATCGCCTTCGGTGTGCCCATCGCCTTTTCCATGGCCATCGTCGGCGCCGGGGGATACTGGATCCTCGTCGGTTTCAAGCCGGCCATGACGCAGGTCTACATCAACTCCTACCAGAAGGGATCGGAGCTGGTGTTCATCGCCCTGCCCCTGTTCATTCTGATGGGGCAACTCGTCTACCACTCGCGAATAGCCGTCGACCTCTACGACTGCGTCCAGAAGTGGTTCGGACGCCTGCCCGGCGGCCTGGCCATCACCTCGGTCGCGGGCTGCGCCGGGTTCGGCGCGGTGACCGGCTCGTCGGTAGCCGCCGTCGCAACCATCGCACCGATGTCGATGCCGGAGATGCGGCGCTACAAGTACGACTCGCGGCTCGCCACCGGCAGCCTCGCCTCGGCGGGCACGCTGGCCATGCTGATCCCGCCGTCGGTGATCCTGGTCGCCTACGGCATCTGGACGGAGACCTCGATCGGTCACCTGTTCATCGCGGGGGTCATTCCCGGCATCGTGCTGGCCAGCATGTACGCGCTCTATATCTGGGGCCGCTGCCTGATCAACCCGGAGATGGGGCCCATCGGCCCGAAATACAGCTGGTCCGAGAAGTTCGGGTCGCTCTACAAGCTGGCGCCGATCATCGCGATCTTCACGATCGTGCTCGGCGGCATCTACGCCGGCATTTTCACGCCGACCGAGGCCGCGGGCATCGGGGTCAGCGGCGTGTTTCTCGTCACCCTCGTGATGGGCCGCGTGACGTGGGAGGGCACCAAGGCCGCGCTGCTCGACGCCGGCCGCACGAGCGCGATGATCTTCGCGATCATCGTCGGCGGCCACATCATCGGGGCATTCCTGAATGTCTCCGGCGTGACACCGGGCCTGATCAACTGGGTCAGCGAGCTGGGCGTGAACAAGTATGTCGTCATCGCGATCTTCGTGGTGATCTACCTGATCCTCGGCGCCATCCTCGACGTGTGGGGCATGCTGATCCTGACCCTGCCGTTCGTCTTTCCGGTGGTGACCGAACTCGGGTTCGACCCGGTCTGGTTCGGCATCTTCATCGTGATCATGGTGGAAATCGCGCTGATCACGCCGCCCATCGGGATCAACGTCTACGTCATGCACAACCTGGCCCCCGACGTGCCGCTCGGCGAGATCTTCAAGGGCGTCGCGCCCTTTGTCGTGGTCTCGCTGATCTTCGTGGTGCTGCTGACGGCGTTCCCGGAAATGGCGCTGTTCCTCGTCGAACTCGCATTCGGCTGACGGCGCGGCAGGCGCACTAAATCCGAACCCGGGCAGCCTTCGTTGCCCGGGTTTCTTTTTCCCGAAAGGAGACACCGATGATCCTCGAAATCCGCGACTACAAGCTTCACCCCGGAAAACCCCGCGAATACTGGCAGCACTACGCCGACGGCGGTTTCGCCGCGCAGGACCCGCGCATGCACGAACACCTGGTCGGGTACTTCCAGTCCGATGTCGGCGAGCTCAACCGGATCGTCCACATCTGGCAGTTCGACGATGTCGCCCAGCGCGACGAGCTGCGGAAGGCAAACTACGCGCGCCCCGAATGGGACGCGGCCCTCGCCAAGATCCGGCCCCTCATGGTCTCGCAGGAAACGACGCTGCTGGTGCCGTCGCCGGTGAAGGGGATGTGTCCGCTTTTTGAAGGATAGCGGCCCGGTGCGAGATCGAATGTCTACGCCGCGCGCATGTCCTCGGCGGTGGTGCCGGTCGAGGTGTTCTCGGCGTATTTGCGCCAGTTCTCGATCAGCACGTCGAGCGATGCCGACCCCTCCATGACGGACGGGCGGCGGCCCATGAGCTGGAGCCAGCCCTTCAGCAGTACGCATTCGTCGGGGATGTGGAAGTCCCGGTAATGGGCGAGCACGCCGAGACGCTGCATGTGCGGCAGGAAGGTCAGGTCGACGAGGCTGATGTCGTCGCCCAGCCAGTAGGATCCGTCCCCCAGCTTGCCGAGGCCCTCGTGCTCCATCATCAGGAGCGCCTTGGTCAGCCGGTCGGCCTGGAAGGCCTGGCCGTCCTCGTCCTGCGCCAGCATCAGCTTGTAGACATGCGGCGTGAAGCGGACGTTCGCGAAGTCGATCCAGATCCGCGCCTGCGCCTTGCGGTAGGGATCCTTCGGCAGCAGCGGGCGGTCGGGAAACACCTCTTCGAGATACTCGTTGATGACGGCGGACTCGAAGATCACCTTCCCGTCGTGCCGCAGCACCGGGACCTTGCCGTAGGGCGAGATGTCCAGGAACCAGTCCGGCTTGTCGTTGAGATCGATGGCAGTGAGCTCGAAGTCGATCTTCTTCTCGATCAGCGCCATGCGCGTGCGCTGGGCAAACGGGCAGGTCGACGAACTGATGATCTCGACTTTGGTCATGGTGCGTTTCCCTCGGTTGCCCTCATGCTGAGCCTGTCGAAGTATGAGGGTGCGGCCCCTCCCCCTTCGTCAAGCTCAGGGTGAGGTGCCTTAAGCAGCCCTCTCAGTACTTGCCGAGCGCCTTCAGGACGCGCTCCGGCGTGACCGGCTGGTCGAACACCTTCGCGTCGAACGGTGCGAGCGCATCGTTGATCGCATTCAGGATCGCGCCCGGCGCCCCGGCGGTGCCGGCCTCGCCGGCGCCCTTGGCACCCAGTTCGGATTCCTTCGTCAGGGTCTCGACATGGGCTATCTCGATGTCCGGCATCTCGCCCGCCATCGGCACCAGGTAGTCGGCCATGTTGGCGTTCAGGAAATTTCCGTCCAGGTCGTAGCGGCAATGCTCGTAAAGCACGCCGCCGATGCCCTGCACGATCGAGCCGCGTACCTGCTCGTCGACGAGCAGCGGGTTGATGACCTTGCCGCAGTCCTCGATGCAGTAGAACTTGAGCAACTGGACCGTGCCGACCTCCGGGTCGACCTCGACGGTCACCGCCTGGAAGCTGTTGGTCATCGCAACCGGGTATTTCTTCGGGATGTAGTGGCGCGTCGCCATCATCTCCGACTGGAAATCCTGCGGCAGGGTGTCGGGCCGGAAGTAGGCCACGCGGGCCACCTCTTCGAGCGGCATGCGCTCCTCGCCGGTCGCCCGCTCGACGACAACGCCGTGGCGGATATCGAGATCCTTCGCCTCGCTCTGGAGCAGGATGGCGGCCACGTCGAGAACGTTGTGACGCAGCGCCTTCGCGGCCTGCAGGGCCGCCTCGCCGGCGATGCCCGCCCCGCCCGAGCCGCCTGCGCCCCAGCCGACGGGCACGTTGTCGGTGTCGCCCGAGATGACCTTCACCTTGTCCGGCGTCGTCCCGAACGCGCTCGCGGTCACCTGCTGGATGACGGCCTCGCTGCCCTGGCCCTGCTCGGTGATCGAGGTCTGGATGATCACCGCGCCGGACGCATCCATGCGCGCCGCCGCCCCGTCCTGGGACGAGATCCGCGCGCCGCCGAGGCCGTATGTGTGCGGCCCCGGGTTGGTCATCTCCACGACGACCGAGAAGCCGATGCCGCGATAGATGCCCTGCTCGCGCAACTCGGCCTGTTCCTTGCGGAATCCCTCGTAGTCGAAGAGCCCCAGGAGCTTCTCGAGCGACTCCTCGTGGGACAGGGCTTCGAGCTTCAGCCCGGTAATGAAATCGCGCGGATAGCTGTCGTCCTTCATCAGGTTGCGCCGGCGGATATCGACGGGGTCGATCCCGAGCTTGCGCGCGCCCTCGTCCATGAGGGTCTCAGTGATCGCGACGGCCACCGGATGGCCGACCGCGCGGTACTGGCTCATCGGCGTCTTGTTCTGGAACACGACGCGCGAGCGGGCCTTGTAGTTCTGGTGGCTGTAGGGCGCGCCCACATAGTTGATGACCTGCAACGCCTCCAGCGCGCTCGTGCGCGGGTACATGGAGTAGGCGCCCACACCGGTGAGATCGTCCATCTCGATCGCCAGCAGTTCGCCGTCCTCGGCGAAGGCGGCGCGGACATGGGCGCGATGGTCGCGCGAGTGGAGGTCGGTCAGGAAGGATTCGATCCGGTCGGCGACGAACTTGACCGGCCGTTTCATGATCTTCGAGATCGCGGCCGTCGCCATCTCGTCCGGGTAGGTGTGCCCCTTGACCCCGTATGCGCCGCCGACATCGCCGCACACGATCCGCACGTTCTGGTTCGGGATATCGAGGTGACGCGCAAACAGGTCCTGCATCATGTGCGGGGCCTGATGGGAATGGTAGGAGGTCAGCCTGTTCTCCGACGCGTGGTAGTCGGCGATCAGCGCGCGGGATTCCGGACACACGCCCGTGTGCCGCCCGAAATGCATGGTGTGCTCGACAACCGCCGCGGCCCCGGCAAACGCCTTCGCGCTGTCGCCGATGTCGTGGTTCATCTCGAACAGCAGATTGTCGCCCAGGTCCGGGTGCATGACGTAGGCGCCCTCGTCCATCACCACCTCGGGATCGGCGAGCACCGTGAGTTCCTCGAACTCGACCTCGAGAAGCTCCAGGGCGTCCTCTGCCTCGGCGCGTGAGTGCGCGACGATCGCGGCGACCGGCTCGCCCTGCCAGCAGGCCCGGTCGACGGCCATCGCGTGCTGCGGCGCGGACTTCATACCCTTGAAATGGGCCAGTGTCCCGACCCAGGGCGTGCAGACCTCGGCGATCTCCTTGCCGGTAAAAACGCGGATCACGCCCGGGCTGGCGAGCGCCGCCTCCTCATTGATGGAAACGATTTTCGCGTGCGCATAGGGCGAGCGGTAGAAGGCCACATGGACCATCCGCGGTAGCTTGATGTCATCGACGTACCGGCCCTGGCCGGCCACGAGCCGCGCCGCGTTCGCGCGCGGCACCGACTTGCCGATGAAGGTCTCTTCCCGATCGAGGACGCTCTCGTCCGCCTGCTCGCTCACGCTCATAACCGTTCCGCCCTGATTTGTTGGTTGGCGGCACAGTAGAGGCTTCGGTGGAGTGAATCAAAGCGGCGGGCGGACCCCCTCGGCATCCTTCGAGACGGGCCTGCGGCCCTCCTCAGGATGAGGGCCGAGTTCTTGCACCGCCCTCATCCTCAGGAGTGAGTGAAACGAGCGTCTCGAAGGATGCCCGGGCTCGCGCCGCCGGCTAGAACTTGCCCAGCGCCTTGAGGATTTTCTCCGGCGTGATCGGCTGGTGGGCCAGCCGGGCGTTGAAGGGCGACAGTGCGTCGTTGATCGCGTTCATCACGACGCCCGGCGCGCCCGCCGTGCCCGCCTCGCCGGCGCCCTTGGCGCCGAGCTCGGAATCGCCCGCCGGCGTCTCGACATGGCCGACATGGATGTCCGGCATCTCGCCCGCCATCGGCACCAGGTAGTCCGCCATGTTGGCGTTCACCAGATTGCCGTCACGGTCGTAGCGGCATTCCTCGAGGAGCGCGCCGCCGAGCCCCTGGATCACGCCGCCGCGCACCTGCTCGTCCACGAGCTGCGGGTTGATGACGGTGCCGCAATCCTCGACGACCCAGTAGTCGAGGAACTTCATGAAGCCCGTGTCCGGATCGACCTCGACGTAACAGGCCTGGATGCCGTTGGTGAAGGCGATGTTGTATTCGCGCGGGACGAAGTGGCGCGTCGCCATGAGTTCCGGCTGGAAGCCCTTGGGGATCAGGTCCGAGCGGAAGTAGGCGATGCGCGCCAGCTCGTCGAGCCCCATGCGCTCGTTGTCCGTGCCCCGGTCGACGACGACACCCTGCTGGATGTCGAGGGTGTCCGGCTCGGCCTGCAGCAGCTGCCCGGCGACCTCGCACACGTTGTAACGCAGCGCCTTGGCCGCCCGCAGGACCGCCTCGCCCCCGATGCCCGCGCCGCGCGAGCCCCAGGTACCGCCGCCGGTCGGCACATGGTCGGTGTCGCCGGTGATGACCTTCACCTTCTCCGGCGTGGTGCCGAAGGCGGTCGCGGCGACCTGGGCGACGATGCCGTCGGTGCCCTGGCCCTGCTCGGTGATGGAGGTGTGGACCACGATGGAGCCGCTGGAATCGAGCCGCGCCTGCGCGCCGTCCTGGGAGGAAATGCGCGCGCCGCCGATGCCGTACATGGCCGCGCCGGGATTGGTCAGCTCGATCATCGCCGCGAAGCCGATGCCGCGGTAGATGCCCTCCTCGCGCAGTTTGTCGCGCTCGGCCTTCATGCCGTCGTAGTCCATCGCGGCCATCAGCTTGTCGAGCGAGGCGTGGTGCGACAGGCCCTCGAAGGCGATCCCGCTGGCGCCGTTGGTGGGATAGGCGTCGTCGGGAATCAGGTTCTGGCGGCGGATATCGACTGGGTCGATGCCCAGTTCCCGCGCGCCCAGGTCCACGAGGCCCTCGGTCACGGCGAAGGCCACCGGATGGCCCACGGCCCGGTACTGGCACATGACGTTCTTGTTCTGGAACACGACCCGTGCCTTGGCCCGGTAGTTCTTGTGCTTGTAGGGCCCGCCCGTGAAGTTCAGGACCTGGTTGGCCTCCATCGCGCTGGTGCGCGGATACATGGAATAGGGCCCGACGCCGGTCAGGTCGTCGATCTCCAGTGCCAGGATGTCGCCGTCCTTGCTGAAGCCCATCTTGCCGTGCACCCGGTGGGCACGCGCATGGATGTCGGTGAGGAATGATTCGAGCCGGTCGGCGGCGAACTTCACTGGCCGGCCGAGCATCTTCGACAGGGCGACGGTCGCCATCTCGTCCGCATAGACGTGCACCTTGATGCCGAACGACCCGCCGACGTCGCGGCAGATCACGCGCACCTGCCCCTCGGGCACGCCGATATGCTTGGCGAAGATGTGCTGCATCATGTGCGGCGCCTGGTTCGACATGTGCACCGTCAGCTTGTCGTCCGCCTCGTCGTAGTCGGCGAGGATCACGCGGGGTTCCAGCGTTACGCCCGTGTGCCGGTCGAAGTGGAAGGTCTCCTCCACGATGCAGTCGGCCTCCGCAAAGGCGGCGTCCACGTCGCCCGCATCGACCGCGTTCTCGAACGCGATGTTGTCGCCCAGGTCGGGATGGATCACGTGCGTGTCCGGATCGCCCGCGGTTTCCGGGTCGGTGACGGCGGGCAGGACCTCGTAGTCCACCTCGATCGCCGCCGCGGCGTCCTCCGCCTCGGCGCGGCTGTGTGCCAGCACGGCCGCGACCGCCTCGCCCTGCCAGGTCACATGGTCGACCGCGATGGCCGGCTGCGGCGCGGACTTGAGAGACTTGAAGTGGGTCAGGACACCCACCCACGGCTCGCAGTATTCCAGCAGCTCCTTACCGGTCACGACCCGCACGACGCCGGGCATGCCCGACGCGGCGGACGTGTCGATGGAGGTGATCTTCGCGTGCGCATGGGGCGAGCGCAGAAAGACCGCGTGCACCATCTGCGGCAGCTTGAGGTCGTCGACGAACTGGCCCTTGCCGCGCACGAGCTTGCGTACGTTCGGCCGCGGCACGACCTTGCCGATGTAGCTGTTCGGGCGCCCGAGGACGCTGGAATCGGGTTCGGTGGCCTGGTCGGTCATCGTGTCTCTCCCTGGCAATCGTGAGCCCCGCGTCTGAGCGCGGTTGGTGGCTCCTATTTATTCCACATCGGGAGCGCGAAGGCGATTGCGAACCGGGTGTCGGTTCGCGTCCTTGATGCCGAGCGCGTCCTCGGCAATCAGGATGCGCTGAACGTTCGGCGTCCCCTCGCCCACGGCGAGCATGTTCACATAGGCGGTGATCTTCTTGATCGGGTATTCGTCGGCCAGCGCATATCCGGCGAAAATCTCCGCCGCCGCGCCCGCCGCATGCTTCGCCGCGTTCACGGCGGCGTATTTCGCCAGCGACGCGGCCCTGTTCGCGCGTTCGCCGCGGTCCATGGTCCACGCCATCTTTTGCACAAGGAGCCGCGCAGCCTCGATGTTCACCGTCATGTCCGCGATGAGGTGCTGGACCATCTGGTAGGTGGCGATCGCGTTGCCGCCGACCACCCGCGCGTTCGCATACTCGACCGCGTGATCGAGGCAGGCCTGCGCGAGCCCGACCGACCGCGCCGAGACCGTCAGCCGGCCGTATTCCAGCGCGTTCATGGTGATCTTGAACCCCTCGCCCTCCGCGCCGAGGCGGTTCTCGACCGGG
>JAEPNS010000018.1:18941-19239 GCA_017643325.1 Alphaproteobacteria bacterium
GACCTGAACGTCGTCGAGGAAGACCGCGTTCGAGCACAGCGCACGCGAAAGTCCGGTCATCGGGATCGGGTCCGCCGTGAACCCGGCGAAGGATTTCGGGTCGACGATGAAGGCCGTGATCCCGCGATGGCCTGCGGCGGGGTCGGTCTTCGCGAACAGGATCCCGGTGTCGGCGGCGTTGGCGAAGGTGATCCACTGCTTGGAGCCGTTCAGGCGGTAGACGTCGCCGTCGCGCAACGCCGTGGTCTTCATCGAACCGGCCGCATCGGAGCCGCCGCCGGGTTCCGTCAGCGCGAAC
>JAEPNS010000190.1 GCA_017643325.1 Alphaproteobacteria bacterium
TTGTTGGACCGGTAGAGAAAGCCCGACGAGCCGAACTCGAAGGGCGCGTCGCGGCCGTCGACCCCGGTCTCGAAAAGGATGCCGGAACCGCACAGGGTGCAATACGCCAGCGCCAGCGGCACACCGCCGACCACGTCGTTGAACATCTCGTGCCAGTCCATCATCCGCAGCGGATAGGCGCGCGCGTCGCCGTTGACCTCGACACCGAAGACGAGCTCGCCGGGTTGGAGATAGCCGGCGTCGGCGTGGTCGGGCGCGACGTGCGTCGGGTTGACCAGTGCGGGGATGCCGTCCTTCCGGACCCCGCCCCAGGCGATTTCCTCCAGCCGGATCGTGTGCGCCACACCGTCATGCAGGAACAGGCTGAAATTCGGGTCGATATGGCTGAACACCCATCCCTTGTAGCCCGCGAACCCCTCGAAGGGCTCGATCTCCGGGTGCGCTTCCTGCCAGAGCATCCAGGCGTGCCATCGGGTCCCGAGATTCTCGCCGGTCAGCGACTGCAGGGCGCTCACGACAGTCCACGGGTCCTGTTGCAGGAACCTCAGCGACTGGATCAGCGCCGGGACGACATCCGGGTCGCCGCGCTCGACAAGACGCGCCATCACGCGGTTCCGCTCCAGGGTGCCGACGCGCAGGATATCGCGGACGAGCTTGTTCAATTCCGCGTTGTCGATATCCACGGTGGGTGGCGGCGTCGCCCCGGTTTGTGCGTGAGCGGGTATCGCCGCCGCCATCGCGACAGCGCCTGCGATGCAAAGTCTTCGAAGTGCCTTCATGACCCGACCCTATCGCGCGCCCGGCACGGATGCGTAATCACATTATCTTGGGGAATCCGGCGGGTTTCCGGGTGCCGGTAAGGCAATAGCGGGGCCGCCGGGCGGTGTTCGCTGTCCGGGCGCCGGTCTAGGTCCGCGCGGTCCGCTGTGCGATAGTTCGCCCGGCAAGAGTCGGCTATACGGCCAAGCACGTTCGGAGGAGTTCCAGATGCAGGATTTCGCCTACGAGGCGCTGCCCGGCCGGGTGGTGTTCGGGGTCGGAAGTCTCGACCGGCTGGCCGAAGAGGTCGAGCGGCTGGGCGTGGCGAAGGCGCTTGTGCTGTCGACACCGCAGCAGCGCGACCAGGCCGAGGACGTCGCCGCGCGCCTGGGCGGAAGGTCGGCGGGCGTCTACGACAAGGCCGAGATGCATGTGCCCATCGAGGTGGCCAAGGCTGCGCGCGAGGAAGCCGAACGGCTCGGCGCGGATGCCTGCGTCGCCGTGGGCGGCGGGTCGACGATCGGGCTCGGCAAGGCCATCGCGCTCGAGTTCGGGCTCCCGATCATCGCGGTCCCGACCACCTATGCCGGCTCCGAGATGACCCCGATCTGGGGCCTCACCGAGGCGGGGATCAAGAAGACGGGCCGGGACAACAAGGTCCTGCCGACCACCGTCGTCTACGACCCCAACCTGACGCTGAGCCTGCCGGATTTCATCGCCGGGCCGAGCGGCATGAATGCCATCGCCCATTGCGTCGAGGCGATGTACTCCGAGACGGCCAACCCGATCATCTCGATGATGGCCGAGGAGGGCGTGCGTGCGCTCGCCAAGGCGCTGCCGGTCGTGGTGAAGCAGCCCGACAATATCGAGGCGCGCAGCGACGCGCTCTACGGCGCGTACCTGTCCGGCGCGGCGCTGGGCGCGGTCGGCATGGCGCTTCACCACAAGCTCTGTCACACGCTGGGCGGCAGCTTCAACCTGCCCCACGCGGAGACCCATACGGCGGTGATCCCGCACGCGACGGCCTACAACGCCGAGGCCGCCCCCGAGGCGATGGAGCGGCTGCGTCGCGCGCTCGGCACCGACGACCCGGCGGGTGCGCTCTACGACCTCGCCGCATCCGTCGGTGCGAAGATGGCGCTGGCCGATGTCGGCATGAAGGAAGAGGACCTCGACAAGGCCGCCGACATCGCGACCCAGAACCCCTACTACAACCCGCGTCCGGTCACGCGCGAAGGAATCCGCGCGCTGCTCGATGACGCATACCACGGTCGCCGCCCGGGCGACGCCTAGGCGCGCCGAACGACAACAGGAGAACAAGAATGCCCGAAGCCTTTATCTGCGACGCCGTTCGCACCCCGTTCGGCCGCTACGGCGGTTCGCTGTCGAGCGTGCGCACCGACGACCTGGGCGCCATCCCGATGAAGGCGCTGATGGAGCGCAACCCGGGCGTCGCCTGGGACGAGGTGGACGAGGTCTACTACGGCAACGTCAACCAGGCGGGTGAGGACAACCGCAACGTCGCGCGGATGTCGCTGCTGCTGGCCGGCCTGTCGTCGAACGTGCCCGGCGCGACTGTGAACCGGCTGTGCGGATCGGGGCTGGAGGCGCTCACCGCCGCGGCCCGGGCGATCCGCACCGGCGAGGCGGATTTGTGCATCGCAGGCGGGGTCGAGGGCATGTCGCGCGCGCCGTTCGTCATGCCGAAGGCGACCGCGCCGTTCTCGCGCTCGTCCAGTGTCGAGGACACGACCATCGGCTGGCGGTTCATAAATCCGAAGATGAAGTCCGAGTACGGTGTCGATTCCATGCCGGAGACGGCGGAGAATGTGGCCGAGGAATTCCAGGTGTCGCGCGCCGACCAGGACGCCTTCGCGTACCGGTCGCAGGCGCGCACCAAGGCGGCGCTGGACAATGGCAGGCTTGCGAAGGAAATCGTGCCGGTCGAGGTGCCCCAGCGGCGCGGCGACCCGGTGATCGTCGACACCGACGAGCACCCCCGCCCGGATACGGATGTCGACACGCTTGCGAAGCTTCCGACGCCGTTCCGCGAGGGTGGCAGCGTCACGGCAGGCAACGCGTCGGGCGTGAACGATGGTGCGTGCGCGATGATCATCGCGTCGGGGGATGCGGTCGAGAAGTACGGCCTGACGCCGCTCGCGCGCGTGGTGGGCACAGCCACCGCGGGCGTGCCGCCGCGGATCATGGGGTTCGGCCCGGCGCCGGCGACCCACAAGCTGCTCGAGCGTCTGGGCCTCAAGATCGGCGACATCGACGTCATCGAACTCAACGAGGCGTTCGCGGCACAGGCGCTGGCGGTCACGCGCGACCTCGGGATCGCGGACGACGCGGAGCATGTGAACCCGAATGGCGGCGCGATCGCACTCGGTCACCCGCTCGGCGCGAGCGGCGCACGGCTCGCCACGACGGCGGCCTACGAGCTGCAGGAACGTGATGCGAAATACGCGCTCTGCACCATGTGCATCGGTGTGGGGCAGGGCATCGCGACAGTTCTCGAACGAGCCTGAAAATCGCCAAAGTTGGCGGCCAGACTGTCCAGGAAGTCAGAAGGAGGTCATTGATGCGGTCGATTATCAGAGTAGCCCTGATCGCGGGCGTTATCGCATTTTCAGCGACTGCGGCACATGCTGCTGACACGGTGACCGGCTTGCAGCCGGCGTCGCCCCAACCCGCTGCTGACCAGCTGAAGCCGGGCCTGTCGGTGACCTACTATTTCAACAAGTTCAACCACACCCGCGAGATCCCGGAGTGGGCGAAGTACAAGGATGGCGTACAGGGTGAGCCAATCGCCATGCTCGACTATTTCGTCGGCGATGGCGATGTCCTGACGAGCGGTCGGGCGGATCATGTGGGTGCGGACATCCGCGGCTATATCAACTTTCCCGTGGCTGGCACCTACACCATTGCGATGCAGTCCAATGACGGGGTCGATCTGAACATCGGCGGCAAGCGCGTCGTCTACGATCCGGACGTGCATCGTGACCGCTACTCCGACCTCGTCCCGGTCGTGATCGAGACACCGGGCTGGTATCCGCTGCGGCTGCTGTACTTCGAGAAGCAGGTGACCTCGACGGTCGAGCTCTACTGGCTGAAGCCCGGCGGCGGCGGCCAGCTCGATTTCGTCCCCGCCGAAGCCTTCGGCCATATCCCGGGCGAGACGCCGCAGAGCTAGCCGGCGGCTTCAGGAGAACCGCGAACCACGAGGTCCTCCTCGTCGAACGACAGAAGCGCGTCCACGTGATGGTCCGCATCGTCGAGGAACAGCTGCCGCGTAAGCGCCTGGACAAGACGCGGTACGCCGTAACGCATCGAGGTGGCCGAACTGCCGGTGAGACCGAGGCTTGGCTTTGTTCCAAGTGAGAAGCAGTGAATGTGGTGCAGCCACGGTGCGCTGCCGGGCGACTTCTCGGTGAACTCGAACGACGCGCCGAGATAGGGGTAGGTGCCCATGGGCGCCCAGTCCTCTCCCTTCGGCGGCGTGTAGCAGTCGCTCCACAGGGCGATTGCGTCGGCGATGCCGGATGTTTCGACCCTGGCATGGAAATCGTGCTTGAACCCGGTTGCCGCAATCACGAAATCGGCCTCGATCGCCGTGCCGGACGCCGTCTCGACGATCACCGTGTCGCCATCAAGGCGCACGGATGTCATCGCCGCACCTTCGTGCATGGTGAATCCCGGGAAACTCCGCGCGAGGTCGAACGTGTCCTGCGGCGGCGGCTGGTTATTGCGCATGATGTGGACCATCAGGCGCCAGCGCGTTGCGTCGTCCAGGTCGCCGAAATGTTTCAGCCAGGCGACGCTGTCGATGGGCTTGTGTGCGTTGACCCTCGGCAATCTCGCCCGCCGGACCAGCAGATCCGCTGACGCCGCCCCGGCTTCGAGTGCCGCGTTGGCCGCGTCGAACCCGCCGGCGTTGGCGCCGACGACGACCACGCGCCTGCCGCGGAGCCGGTTGAAGTCGATCTCCGAGTTGGCTTGCGCGTACCTGTCCGGCGGCAGGTTTTCCGTAATCATTTCCGGGATGTACCAGACGCCGCAACCCTCGAGTCCATTGGCGAGGACAACCTCGCGCGCGTAAACCGTTTCGGTGCGACCGCCCTCCCGGGTCGCGGTCAGGGGGACGCGGATCAGGCTGTCAGGGTTGTCCGGCTCATCGGCGGCCAGAGGGCCGACTTCGGTATCGTTCCAGACCGGCAGGTCGACCACCCGGCGATACCAGTCGAGATAGTCCTGCCAGTCCGTCCGCGGAATGCGGACGAGCGCGTGCCAGGCCTCCTCCCCGTACTTTGCCGTGTACCAGGCGCGTGGCGTCAGCGAGGGAACCCCCAGGGCGGGTCCGGTGATATCTTTGTGGGTGCGGAGCAGCCGCATACGGGCGAACGTCTTCCACGGGCCTTCCCGGCCCGCGGGATTGCGGTCGACCGCCAGCGTGTTCGTCACGTTCTCGCGACTCAGGGCGGACAGTGTTCCCAGGCCGCTCTGTCCGGCACCGACCACCAGGACATCGAACACGGGACGTCCGGAAGCGTGCTCGCGCGCGGGCACCCACTTGCCCTTCGGGTGGTTGAGCAGGTCCAGTTCGTGCCTGACCCGAGCTTCGAGGTTGCGGAGCCGTTCGGAAGAAGATTCGGAGCCCATCCGGTATATTCCCGCGCGTGCGCCATGTTGACAATTACGTTACAGCCGCGTGTCTTCGCCTGCCGCTAACCTGTGTTCGGTTTCGGGGGGCCGGGTGATGGGCGATGAGGAGAAAATCCTGTTTGCCAACGACGCGTTCTACGCCGCGTTCGCGCGCGCGGACATGAGCGCGATGGCGGAGATCTGGGCGCACCGGCATTCGGTCAGCGTGATCCATCCGGGCGGTGACGTGGTGCAGGGGCGCGCGGCGGTGCTCGACAGCTGGCGCACGATCCTCGACCCGGTCGACGCATTCGACATCGAGATGCGCGCACCGCAGGCGCGCGACCACAAGGGCCTCGGTCTCGTCGTCTGCTACGAGCAGGTCGGCCCACATGCCCTGATCGCCTCCAACCTGTTTGCCCGCGAGGACGATGTCTGGCGGATCGTGCATCATCAGTCGGGTCCCTCGCCTGTCATGCCCGATGCCGACGCCGTACCCGGCGCGCCGGTGCACTAGGCGCCGCCGCGAACGCAATGAGCGCGAGCGTCACGGGAAGCACCAACCGGCCGGACTCCGGCGGGCAGCTGAGCGTCACGACGCTGGTTGTGTTTGCCTCGATCTCCATGCCGGTTTCGCTGCTGGCCATCGGCATGTTCATGTTCGTGCCGCGGGTCTATTCGTCCCTTGGCGGTATTTCCATGGGCGACGCGGGGATCGTGATCCTGGTCACGCGGCTCTGGGATTTCGTGACGGACCCGCTGGTCGGCTGGCTCAGCGACAGGACGCGCACACGCTTCGGACGGCGTATCCCCTGGATGGTTCTGGCCTGGCTGCCGCTCGCGCTTGCCGTCTACAAGCTGTTCCTGCCGCCGGCGGACGCCGACGTGATGTACCTCGCGGTCTGGAGCTTTGTCCTGTTCGCCTCCGGGACCGCGCTGTTCATGCCGTATACGGCCATGGGCGCGGAACTGAGCGGGGCCTATCACGAGCGCAGCCGGGTGTTTCTCTACCGGCATCTGTTCGCCGTTCTGGGCACCCTGACGGCCGCGGGCCTGTTCGTGATGATCAACGCCCGCGGCACGTCGTTTTTCCCGGAGGACGATACGCTGGAACTCATCGCCTGGGTCGGGCTCGCGATGCTGCCGCTCCCGATTCTCGCGACGGCGGTTTTCGTGCGCGAGGAGCCCTTGCCGCGACACAAGGCGCGCGTGCCCGTCGACTGGCGCGTGGGGCTGCGGGCGATGGTGGCAAACAAGCCCTATCTGCGTATCCTCGCCTGCTATTTCGCCAACGGGATCGCCAATGCCTTTC
>JAEPNS010000191.1 GCA_017643325.1 Alphaproteobacteria bacterium
GTGCTGGAGCGGGTCGACGGCGTGCGGATCGTACGGTTCGGCGAGGCCGACGTCGTGCGCCACGCGATGGTGACGCGCATCGTCTCGGCCTACAATGCGCGCGACAAGCAACGCTCCGCCGTAAGCGGAGAGGATATGAGCGGTTCGGCGCGGGATGCGGACTGACGATGGGCGACGGCCTCGACACCTCTGTGAGTGAAGACCCCAGCATAATTGTCGACATTGCCGACGAGGCCTGGCGCGGGTCGGGCCTTTCGGACATCGAGGACCTTGTGGGTGAGGCAGTTCTGGCTGCCTTGCGCAGCGAGGGGCGCGACGGAGCGGTCGAGGTCGGCGTGCGCCTGACGGACGACCAGGACATCCGGGCGCTGAACCGGGACTGGCGCGGTCTCGACAAGCCGACCAACGTGCTCGCCTTCGCCACGGACGAGGAGACCGGCTTCGCCGGCGCGCCCGTGCCGCTGGGTGATGTCGTCGTCGCGTTCGAGACATGTCGCACGGAAGCTCGCGACGAGGGCAAGATGCTGGCCGACCATCTCCGGCATCTTGTCGTGCACGGAACCCTGCATCTTCTCGGCCACGACCATGAGGATGCGGCGGAGGCTGATATCATGGAGGCGACGGAACGGCGTATTCTTGCCGGCATGGGCGTGCCGGACCCGTATGCAGAGACTGAGGCCGCCTGACGCGACATGACAGACCTTCCGCAAAACAACGATACCGCAGTTCCGGTTGCGACGCCTGATCCCGCCCCGCGTGCGGGGCTGTTCGCCCGGCTGCGCGGTCTGCTCGGCGGACGAAGCCAGGAGAGCTCGGTTCGCGAAGTGATCGGGGAGCTGATCGAGGAGCCGAGGCCCGAGGCCGCCGCGATCGGCGCCGACGAAGGCGTGCTGATCGCCAACATCCTGAAGCTCCACGACCTGACGGCCGAGGACGTGATGATCCCGCGTGTCGACATCGTCGCGGTCGACGAAACCGAGGAGTTGCGAGCGGTTGCTGCACTGATCTCGCGCGAGGCGCATTCGCGCCTGCCGCTCTATCGCGGCCAGCTCGATGAAGTCGTCGGCTTCGTGCATATCAAGGATGTGCTCGCGGCCATCCAGACGGCACCGCAGCAGCCTGTGAGCGAACTGCGGCGTGACATCCTTTTCGCCGCGCCGTCGATCCGCGTGCTCGACCTGCTGCTCGAGATGCGCGCCCAGCGCACCCACATGGCGATCGTGATCGACGAGTTTGGCGGGGTCGACGGTCTCGTGACCATCGAGGACCTTGTCGAGGAGATCGTCGGCGAGATCGAGGACGAACATGACGAGGAAGGCCCGGTGATCGCGGTCAACCCGGACGGTTCGATCCTGGCCGATGCGCGCGTCGAGGTCGGCGAACTCGAGGCGCAGATCGGGGAATTCCTGACCGAGGACGAGCGCGCGGAAAGCGATACGCTCGGCGGGGTCGTGTTTGCGCTGGTCGACCGTGTGCCGCGCCGCAGCGAGGTGGTCACCCATTCAACGGGGGTCGAGTTCGAGGTGATCGACGCCGACGTCCGGCGCATCAAGCGGCTTCGCGTGCGCGACCTGCGGGCCAAGGCGGCCGAGGCCGACCGTGCCGCATCAGGTCCCTAGGCCGACGGCATCCGCTCCATGAACGAGACCGTCTTCCAGCGGCTGGCGCGTGGCGCGCGCGGGCTGGCCGGCTGGCGGCGCGCGCTTTTGGCCGTTGTGCTCGGCGGTGCTGCCGCACTCGCCCTGCCGCCGTTCCATATCATCCCGCTCCTGCTGCCGGCCTTCACCGGGCTGGTCTGGTTGCTGGAGGGCGCGGAGACAAGCGGGCACCGGCGGGTGCGGCGGTCGGCCTTGGTCGGGTTCTGGTTCGGCCTGGGGCATTTCTTTGTCGGGCTGCACTGGATCGTCGAGCCGATGCTGGTGGACCCCGCGCGGACCGCCTGGATGATCCCGTTTGCGTGGCCGGGCCTGTCGGCGGCGCTGGCCCTGTTCCCGGCGATCGTGTGCGGCGCCGTCGCAATTCCGCGTTTCGGCGACCGGACGTGGGCGCGGGTGTTGACGTTGGCGGGTGCCTGGACGCTGGTCGAGCTGTTGCGGGGGATCGTCTTTACGGGCTTCCCCTGGAATCTCGTCGGCTACTCATGGGCGGTCTCGGTTCCAGTGATGCAGGTCACGGCGGTTCTCGGTATTGCCGGGCTCGGAACCCTCACGGTTCTCATGGCCGCGATGCCGGCAGTGCTCGGCGACAGCGGTGCGACGGCACGGCGGCAGGGGGCGGTCGCGCTCCTGTTTGCTTTGGGCCTCCCGGCGCTCCTGTGGGCCGGCGGCGCGGTCCGTATGTCCGCGGGAGAGATGGCAGTTGTGCCCGACGTCCGTCTGCGGCTGGTGCAGGCCAACATCGCCCAGCGCGACAAATGGAACCCCGAGCTTCGCGCGTCCCACCTGGCGCGCCATGTGGAACTGAGCCGCTCGGGCGACGGCCCTCCCCCGACGCACGTGATCTGGCCCGAAACGGCGGTGCCCTTCCTGCTGGCCAATGACCCGCTGGTCCGGATCGAGGCCTCGCGCGCGGTGCCCGGCGGCGGCGCGCTGATCACGGGCAGCGTCCGCACGGCCTTCGGTGCCGAGGGCCGCCGGCTCTACAATGCGATGCTCGCCATCGACGGTGCGGCCAACATCGCGCAGGTCTATGACAAGACGCATCTGGTGCCGTTCGGCGAGTATGTGCCCCTGCGCGGCGTGCTGCCGGTCGAGAAGGTGGTGCCGGGCCAGGCGGATTTCACGCCGGGCAGGGGCCGCGAACTCATGCGGATCGACGGCCTTCCGCCGGTGAGCCCGCTCATTTGCTATGAGGCGATTTTCCCCGGCCGGGTAACGCCCGACGGGGCGCGTCCGGGCTGGCTGCTCAATGTGACCAACGACGCCTGGTTCGGAAACTTCGCCGGACCGCGCCAGCATTTCGCGATCGCCTCGACGCGCGCGGTCGAAGAGGGGCTGCCCCTGGTGCGCGTCGCGAACACGGGAATTTCCGCCGTGATCGATCCCTACGGGCGCGTCCTCGCACGGCTCGGGCTCGGCGAGGCCGGCGTGCTCGACAGTGTGCTCCCGCAGGCCCTCGCGCCGACCCCATTCGCGCGCTGGGGCGAGGCCATTCCCGCCGCGCTCGCGCTGGTCCTGCTTGCGGCGGGATTGATCGCGGGCCGACGTCGGCATACGGGTTGACGCGACCGGGTGCCTTCCTGCAAAACCGGGCCGCCCGCCGCTGAGGGGTTTGGCGGGCGCGTACGATCTCAACGATCCCAGTCAGACAAAAGCCGCCGGCCCGACCGGTCGGTGCAACGATTTCAGGGAGGCCCGGCCCCGTGTCCACAGGCAACTATCTCTTCACCAGCGAGTCCGTGTCCGAAGGACATCCGGACAAGGTTTGCGACCGGATCTCCGATGGCGTCGTCGATGCCTTCCTGGCGGCCGATCCCGAGGCGCGCGTCGCCTGCGAGACCCTGACGACCACCAACCGCATCGTGCTCGCGGGCGAGGTGCGCGGGCCGGAGCCGCTGGTCGACAAGAACGGTCACATCGACGCAGCGCGCATGGAGGACATCGCGCGCACGGCGGTGAAGGAAATCGGCTACGAGCAGGACGGGTTTCACTGGAAGGACGCCGACGTGTCCGTCTACCTGCACGCCCAGTCGAGCGACATCGCCCAGGGCGTGGATGCCGCTGGCAACAAGGACGAGGGCGCGGGCGACCAGGGCCTGATGTTCGGCTACGCCTGCCGCGAGACCGACGCCCTCATGCCGGCGCCGATCCAGTTCTCGCACCAGATCCTGAAGGCGATGGCCGAAGCCCGGCATTCCGGCAAGGAAAGCGGTCTCGGTCCGGACTCCAAGAGCCAGGTCACCCTGCGCTACGAGAACGGCAAGCCCGTGACCGCGACCTCGGTCGTGGTATCGACCCAGCACGCCGAGGAGCTGAGCCAGGACGACGTGCGCGAGATCGTGCGTCCGTTCGTTCTCGATGTGCTGCCCGAAGGCTGGATGTGCCCGGAGGAGGGGTTCTACGTGAACCCGACCGGCCGCTTCGTGATCGGCGGCCCCGACGGCGACGCCGGGCTGACCGGCCGCAAGATCATCGTCGACACCTACGGCGGCGCGGCGCCGCACGGCGGCGGTGCGTTCTCGGGCAAGGACCCGACGAAGGTCGACCGCTCGGCCGCCTACGCTGCGCGCTACGTCGCCAAGAACGTCGTTGCCGCTGAGCTGGCCGATCGCTGCACCATCCAGGTGGCCTACGCCATCGGCGTGTCAAAGCCGCTGTCGGTCTATGTCGACACCTACGGGACCGGCAAGGCCGGCGACGAGGCGCTCGCCGAGGCCGTGCAGAAGGCGATGGACCTGAGCCCGCGCGGCATCCGCGAGCATCTCGGCCTCAACAAGCCGATCTACGCGCGCACCGCGGCCTACGGTCACTTCGGCCGCGAGCCGGAGGCCGACGGCGGCTTCTCCTGGGAGAAGACGGACCTGGTCGACGCGCTGCACGACGCGCTCTGAGCGCGCCCGGCCGCGGCCGCGGCGGCGAGGGATGACGGACAGGCCCCCGGACACGGACCGGCGGTTTCACGGGCGCCGGCGCGGCCGCAGGCTGCGCCCCGGGCTCGAGCGCCTGCTGGAGACCGCGTTGCCCGGTGTGTCGGTCGATTTGCCCGACGGCGGCGCGCCGGTGGACCCGCGCACGTTCTTCGACCGCGAGGTGCGCGACGTCTGGCTGGAGATCGGGTTCGGCGCGGGCGAACATCTCGCCTGGCAGGCCGAACGGCACCCCGATGTCGGCATGATCGGTGCCGAGCCCTACCTCAACGGGGTCGCCCGGCTGCTTGCGGCCATCGAGCGGCAGGGGCTCGGGAATATTCGCATTCTTGCCGACGACGTGCGCCCGCTGCTCGACCGGCTGCCGGACGCAAGCCTCGGGCGGGGGTTCATCCTGTTCCCGGACCCCTGGCCGAAGACCCGGCACCATGCCCGGCGGATCGTCAACCCGGGCGTGCTCGACACCCTGGCCCGGACCCTGGGCGAAGGGGCCGAACTGCGGCTTGCGACCGACGACCAGGATTACCTTGTCTGGATGCTCCGTCATATGGAGGCCCATCCGGCCTTCGACTGGCTGGCCGAGCGCGCCGACGACTGGCGCGTGCGGCCCGACGACTGGCCGGATACCCGCTACGAGAGCAAGAACCGCAGCGGCGGGCCGGGCCCGACCTTCCTGCGCTACGTACGGGTGCCGCGCTAAGCCGCGAGAAGCACTTGCGTTTCGCGCGGTTTGACCTATATTCCCGGTCAACAAAGGCCCAACGGTCCGGTACCGGACAGTTAAGGGGTGGCCCGGGTGAAAACCGGCGCCGCCTTTTTTGTTATCCGAAATCCGCCTCGTGCGGACCGGACCCGGCGGGCGCAGGCATGGAGCATGTGCGGGCGTTGAACCTCGTGAGTGAAAATCCGCGGACCGACGAGGTCCTTTCGATCATCGAGCCCTCGCTGGCCGATCTCGGCTACGAACTGGTGCGCGTGCATTTCGGCGGCGGCGCCAGGCCGGTGCTGCAGATCATGATCGACCGGATCGACGGGGCGGACATCACCATCGACGACTGCACGCTCGCGAGCCGGACGATTTCGGCCCTGCTCGATGTCGCCGACCCGATCCCCGAGGCCTACGAGCTGGAAGTCGGCTCGCCCGGGATCGACCGCCCGCTCACGCGGGAGAAGGATTTCGACAGCTTCGCCGGATTCGAGGCGAAGGTCGAATTGAAGCAGGCCCGGGACGGGCAGCGCCGCTTTCGCGGCCGCCTGCTGGGGCTGGACAACGGCATGGTGCGCCTGGAGACGTCGGACACCGGGGACGACGACACCGTCGAGCTTCCGGTGGGCGACGTGGCCCGGGCGAAGCTCGTGCTGACCGACGAACTTATTGAAGCGGCCCAGCGGGGCCGGACGAACGAAGGATAGAGACCATGGAGTCTGGAGGACCCAGCCGTATCGAGATGCTCGCCGTCGCCGACGCCGTCGCGCGCGAGAAGGGCATCGAGCGCGAGGAAGTCATCACCGCGATGGAGCAGGCCATTCAGAAGGCCGGCCGGAACAAGTACGGCCCCGAGCACGACATCCGCGCGATCATCGACCGCGACGGCGGCCACATCTCGCTGGCGCGCTACCGCGAGGTCGTCGAGGAGGTCGAGGACGAGAACACCCAGCTCACGCTGCAGCAGGCGCAGGCGGAGAAGCCGGACGCACAGGTCGGCGAGTTTCTGGTCGACGAGCTGCCGCCGATCGACTTCGGCCGCATCGCCGCGCAGACCGCCAAGCAGGTGATCGTCCAGCGGGTGCGCGACGCCGAGCGCGAGCGACAGTTCGAGGAATACAAGGACCGTGTCGGCGAGGTCGTGAACGGCTTGGTCAAGCGCGTCGAGTACGGCAATGTGACCGTCGATCTCGGCCGCGCGGAGGGCGTGATGCGGCGCGACGAGTCGCTGCCGCGCGAGAACCACCGCCCGGGCGACCGCATCCGCGCCTACATCTACGACGTGCGCCGCGAGCAGCGCGGCCCGCAGATCTTCCTGACCCGGGCGAAGCCAGAATTCATGAAGTCGCTGTTCGCCCAGGAGGTCCCCGAGATCTACGACGGCATCATCGAGATCCGCGCCGCCGCGCGC